>NZ_JAKSYK010000004.1:0-1950 GCF_022829425.1 Methylobacterium sp. J-072
GAGCTTGTCGGACATCGGCGGGCTGTAGAGGCCCCGCAATAGCCTCGCAATGCTATCCGTCGCTCAGCCTCGGTGGCGCTCGTGCCGCCACAGCGCAACAGCGACACGCCGAGCTTCATAGGTCTGCCGGAGCGATGTCCCGAGTTCTCCCTGGCCCTCAGGAGCGTAGGCGTAGGTCAGGGCCCCATCCGGCCCGTAGTTCCGGCGCATCTCTGCACTCCAGACGCTATCGGCGGCCGCGAGGGCCGACTCCGTCGCCACCGCCCGCCACCTTAAACCTATGCCCGCGCAGCTCGGCCAGACCTACGACCCGCGAACCTGGCCTCGCACCCCCGCGCCGCGCAGCATCCCGTAGAATTTGCCCGGGTCGAACATCTACCGCGCTTGCTGCAGCGAAATCGGTCGGCCCGGCCCTGCCAGCGACGCCGAAGCGACCCGCCTTCAGATCGTTCGCATAAGGGCACGCTCCGGAACCAGACGCGCCGTGACGTTCCGAGGTCGTCTGCGAGCCATTGTGCGTCCTGGTGAGGTCCGCTTCCAAGTCCTCGATGAGGCAGAGGCCTATGACCGGGATGGGTGGATTTCCGCCGGTCCGCTTCCGGGCGACACTGCGTAAAAGCGGACATGGTCGCCGCTCCCGCTCACGACCCGCTCTGAGTCCTGGCTGATCCGATCCATTCAGACATGCAGGATCCGGCAAGGGACGTTCGTTCATCCATCGCAGGGGATAACGCCCCTCATCACGCATGCCCGAGACGATTTCAGAACTTGCGCAGGATGGGGCTAGGCTCAGGCGTCTCGCCTTTATCCTGGTAGATCGGCACGGTTACGCGCAACCAGCCGCGTGTCTCAAGTCCTGCGTAATTGCGCTGAACAACGTCCCGCGTAACGTAGGCCTGGAGATTGACCGGACCGAAGTTGTAGCCCACGAGGCCGCCCACTGCGAACTGGCCTTGCCGAGCATAGGACGGATTGTTGGTCGGAAGGTCGGTCGATCCGAAGGCTACCGGCCCGATTTCCCACTTGCCAAAATGCTTGGTGGCCGTGAGGTCGAGGTTGAGGAAGTCGGGGTAAAAGGTACCGCTGGCCGATCGCGTATCGAAGAAGGTGCCGTACAGGAAGTTGCCTGTTAGGTTCCAGCCATCGCCATTGTATGTGATGGCGAAACGTTGGTGTAGAACCGGATTTTGGATGACGATCTTGGTCTCGCTGGGTAGGTAGGCCCCGAGCAGGTAGCTGAAGTTGATATTGTTGCCGAGCTTCCAGGCCACCTGCGCAGCGAGCAGCGTCTGGCCGAACCCGCTCTGGTATGCCGCGCCCCGTGTGCTCGAAGCTGTGACCGGCTGCAACACGACAAGTTGCAGCCGTCCGCCGACCACCTCTGCCGGTGTCGCCCAGATGAAGGACGGCAGGTTGATGTTCGAGTCGGTGCCGCGTGGGGTGATATCGCGCGAGCCGAAACTGGACGTGTCAATGAAGTAGAGCCCGATCGGCAATGGCGCACCCGGGGCTTGCCCCACGGTCTGTCCAGGTTGTGCCGATGAACCAGCCTGCACGGGGGTGCCGGCCAACCCGTAGGTGAGCGAGGCGGAGAGGGCAGCGATATGGATCAGTCGGGTAAGCCCAGCTGTCGTCATTCCGCAGTCCAAGCCTCTCCGTAGTCGGATCGGCCGTTATTGCATGCCAGAACGGATTAAGTGGCCTTCCTGTGCGTGGGATGCAGAGTTGCGACACGAGCGTAGCCGTTGGGCAACAGCTGTCACATCGAAGGCTCGCTTCCTCGGATGCTTCAAACCGCGCCCACAGTGAGGCCCGGTGCGTAGCGGGGCGTATGGTTTGAAGCGCAAGGCCGAGGTCCGTTCACCACCCCTAGCCAAGATTGCCGGACGGCCGACCAATGACCGCTTATAGGAAGTGCCGACGACCGCTCACATGACTGGGTTGGGTCGG
>NZ_JAKSYK010000168.1:0-56560 GCF_022829425.1 Methylobacterium sp. J-072
GAGCTGACGAGCCTGCTCGCCGAGAAGGAGCGCCTGCTGGAGCAAAAGGATCTGCTGACCCGGGAGATCGACCACCGGGTCAAGAACTCGCTGCAGATCGTCTCGGCCTTCCTGCAGATGCAGCGCCGGCAGATCACCGACGCCGAGGCCCGGCAGGCCTTCGCAGACACCTCCGCCCGGGTGATGAGCGTCGCGCGCGTGCACGACAGCCTGTACCAGGCCGAGCGGGTCGACGAGGTCGATCTCGGCCAGACCATCGAGAACCTGTGCAACGACCTCGCGGGCCTCGCCGGCGAGGGCCACGCCGTCGATCTCTCGGCTGAGCCCGGCCTGATGGTGCCCTACCGCAAGGCGGTAGCGCTCTCGCTGATCGCCACGGAACTCGTCACCAACGCGTTCAAGTACGCCGCCAACCCGTCCGGCGGCGGCCGCGTCGAGGTCAGCGTCTCGGCTTCCGGCCCCGGCGAGGTCCAGCTCCGGGTCTGCGACGACGGTGCCGGCCTGCCCGACGACTGGGCCGACGCCAAGGCGCGCGGCAAGGGCTCGGGCCTCGGCATGAAGCTGATCCGGGCGATGCTCGACCAGATCAACGCCCGGCTCGATGTGGCGAACAATCCGGGTGCGTGTTTCACCATCACGGCGTGAGCGCCACCGTCATTGCGAGCGCAGCGAAGCAACCCAGTGCAGCGCGCGCTCTCAGATCGTAGCGTGTCCCTCGGTTGCTTCGCTGCGCTCGCAATGACCGCTTGGAAGCTCAGGCCTCCGCCTCCGCCAGCAGCCCGTCGACGAACGGTGCCAGCCCGGTCCGGCGCGCCCGCTTCAGCCGCTCGGCCAGAAGAATCCCCTGGAGCGCCTTGAAGGCGTCCTGCAGATCCTCGTTGACGATCACGTAATCGTACTCGCTCCAGCGCTGGATCTCGGTCCGGGCGTTGGCGAGCCGCTTCTCGATCGTCTCGGCCGAATCCTCGGCCCGGCGCTCCAGGCGCTGGCGCAGCTCGGCCATGCTGGGCGGCAGGATGAACACCGTCACGACGTCCTGGGCGAGCTTGGCCCGCACCTGGCGGGTGCCCTGGTAGTCGATGTCGAAGATCATGTCCCGGCCCGAGCCCAGGACCTTCTCCACCGGCCGGCGGGGCGTGCCGTAGTAATTGCCGTGGACCTCGGCCCATTCGAGCAGGTCGTCGCGGCTGCGCAGATCCTCGAACGCCTCCCGGTCGATGAAGTGGTAGTGCCGCCCGTCGATCTCGGAGGGCCGGCGCGACCGCGTGGTGACGGAGATCGACACGTCGAGCGCCCAGGCGGGATCCTGTGCGATCGCCCGGGTCAGCGTGGTCTTGCCCGCCCCCGAAGGCGAGGACAGGATCAGGATCAACCCACGCCGCGCGATGGTGTCGGAGACGCTCTTGGCCGGCTCGGTCATCGGCGCGGCTCCGTCCTGTGGTGCATGGTCCGGTCCCAAAAAGTCATTCGATGTTCTGAACCTGCTCGCGGAACTGCTCGACCACCGCCTTGAGGTCGAGTCCGATCCGCGACAGGCTGATGTCGTTGGCCTTGGCGCACAGGGTGTTGGCCTCGCGGCCGAATTCCTGGGCCAGGAAATCGAGCCGCCGGCCGATCGCGCCGCCGGCGGCGAGCAGGTCGCGGGCGCTGGCGACATGGGCGTGCAGCCGGTCCAGCTCCTCGCGCACGTCCGCCTTGCCGGCGAGCAGCATCGCCTCCTGGTGCAGGCGGTCCGGGTCGAGGTTGGTTCCGCCCAGGGCCTCGATGGCGGTCACCAGCCGGGCGCGCACCGCCTCGGGCTTGCGCGCCGGGTTGTCCTCGGCGGCCCGGGTCAATTCGGCGATCCGCTCGACCTGCGCGGTGACCACCTCGGCGAGCTGGCGCCCCTCGGCCCGGCGGGCCTCGACCAGATCGGCCACCACCCGGACCACGCCCTCGGCGAGATCCCGGGCAAGCGAGTCGGTCTCGGCCGCCGCTTCGTCCTCGATCTCGATCACCCCGCGCACGCCGAGCAGCCCGTCCATCGTGGCCGGGGCGACGCCCTCGGGCACCGGCACCCGGGCGACCGCCTGCGCGAGGCTCGCCAGCAGGCCCTCGTTGATCCGCACCCGGGCGGCCTGCTCCGGCTTGGTCAGAGTCAGGGTGAGCTGGCACTGGCCCCGAGACAGGGTTTTTTGCAGGGCGGTGCGCGCGGTCTCGCCGAGCGCGTCATAGCCGGCCGGGACGCGGATGCGCACGTCGAGGCCGCGCCCGTTGACGCTCCGGACCTCCCAGGCCCATTGCACCGCCCCGGTGGTGCCCGCCGCCCGGGCGAACCCGGTCATGCTCGCGATCTGGGCCATGCCGACCCCCCGTCCTCAAGAAGATCGGGGCCTGTAGCACGGATCGGTTCGGGGGGAAGAGGTGGTGGGATCGAGTCCGAAGGTCGGACGGTCCGGGTCCGATCATCACGCCGTCATTGCGAGCGGAGCGAAGCAACCCAGTGATGCGCTCCGTTTTGCGATCGCGCGCTGCCCTGGGTTGCTTCGCTGCGCTCGCAATGACGGAGAGAGCTACGGTCGCGCCTCGGCGCATATCCCACTCGATTTCCTCATCCTGAGGTGCTGCGCAGCAGCCTCGAAGGAGCCCTCCAGGGATCGCGCGGCTGGCTGGAGGCCTCCTTCGAGGGCTTCGCTTCGCGACGCCACCTCAGGATGAGGGCATGTTTGGGAAGCCCATTTGATAGCACCCGCTGCTCCGAAACGCTCCCCTATCGCCGCCCCCGCGGGGCCGGCGTCGGGTCGGCGAGCGCCGGGACGGTCTTGGGCGAGCCGAGATCGTAGCTGCGGTTCTTCAGCGGATCGAGCCGCGTGCCCTCGGAGGCGTCGAAGGCGCGGGTGCCCGGCGTTCCGGAATCGAGGGCGAAGGCCGCGTTGGTGTTCGGTGCGGTGCCCGGCGCGAAGGCCGAGGCGCGGCCGGGGACGCTCGGGTCGGGGCCCGGCTCGACCTTGTCGACCGAATCCGCCGGCGGCGCCTGGCGGCTCTTCTCGACGGCGCGCCAGCGGGCGACGTTGCGCTGGTGGCCTTCCAGCGAATCGGCGAAGGCGTGGCCGCCGCTGCCGTCGGCGACGAAGTACAGGTCCTTGGTGCGGGACGGGTTGGCCACCGCCTCCAGGGCGGCCTTGCCGGGATTGGCGATCGGCCCCGGGGGCAGGCCCTCGATCGCGTAGGTGTTGTACGGGGTCGGCCGGTCGATCTCGGAGCGCAGGATGCCGCGCCCGAGGGTGCCGCGGCCGCCCACCAGCCCGTACACGATGGTCGGGTCGGATTGCAGCTTCATCCGCTTGTTCAGGCGGTTGATGAACACGCCGGCGACCCGGGGCCGCTCGTCGGCCCGGCCGGTCTCCTTCTCGACGATCGAGGCCAGGGTGACCATCTCGGCCGGGGTCCGCACCGGCACGTCGGCGCTGCGCCGGAGCCAGATCTGGTTCAGCACCTCGCGCTGCTTGGCCCGCATCAGGTTGACGATCTGCTGGCGGGTGGCGCCGCGCTCGAACTTGTAGGTGTCGGGCAGGAGCGAGCCCTCGGGCGGGATCTCGTTGATCTCGCCGGAGAGGATGTCGTTGTCGTTGAGCCGCGTGACGATCTGCTCGGAGGTCAGGCCCTCCGGGAAGGTGATCGCGTGCTGCACCTGGCGGCCGGTGGTGACCGTGTCGAGGGCGTCGGCGATGCTCGCATGGGCCTTGAACATGTACTCGCCGGCCCGGAGCGCCGGACGGCCGCCGAAGCGGGCGGCGAACTCGAACAGGCCGGTATGGTCGATCACGCCCTCGCGCTTCAGCGCCTCGGCGATCTCGCCGGTGCCGCTATGGGGCGGGATCACGACGACCTTGTCGGCGGTGAGCGGCCCCGGCTCGCGCACCTGCCGCTGGAACAGGGTGATCCCGATCATCGCCGCGATGGCGATGACCACCGCGAAGGTGAGAGCGCCGCTGATGATGCCGACGAGGCCGCTGCGCTCGCGCACCGGCTTCTCCGGCGGCGGCGGCGCGGCGGTCGGCTTGATCGCCTCGCCCGGCGAGCGCGGCGAGAGCCGCTGCGGCAGGGCGGGCTCGTCGCCCGGATCCTGCGCGATCGAATCCTGTGAGATCCTCTCGGGCGCGGGCGTCTTTGAGCGGCGGAAGAACATCGCGTTCCTGTCTAGATCATCATCCCGAACGCCGGCTCCCGGCCTTCGGGAAGACGACGATGCAACACCGGGCCCGCGCGACCCGTCTCGTGCCGCGGGCCGGCACCGGCGGCCCGCAACCGGGTGCGCGCGTCGAGACTGGCGACCCTAGCCGGGTTTGTGGCGAAAATGCCGTTCTGCGCTGCGAGAGCCGGTCGATCAGGTCGCCGGCTGGCAGGTCGCGCAGAAGAAGGTCGAGCGGTTCGCCTGGACGATCCGGGTGATCGCGCCGCCGCAGCCCGGGTGGCGGCAGGGCTCGCCGACCCGGTCGTAGACCCGGAAGGCGTGCTGGAACGCCCCGGCGCTGCCGTCGGTGTGGGCGTAGTCGCGCAACGTCGAGCCGCCGGCCTTCACGGCCTCCTGCAGCACCTGCACGATCGCCTTGGCGAGGGCGTTGGCCTTGGGCGTCGGCCGCCCGTCGGGCTTGGCCAGGAGGCCGGCCGGGGTCTCCGGGTGCAGGCGCGCCCGGTGCAGGGCCTCGCAGACATAGATGTTGCCCAAGCCCGCAATCAGGCGCTGGTCGAGGAGCGCGGCCTTGAGCGGCGCGATCTTGTGCCGGAACAGGCCGGCGATCACCGCCCCGGTCAGCCCGTCCAGGGGCTCGATCCCCATGTTGGCGAAGTGGCGGCTGCTCGCGAGGGTCTCGCTCGGAACCAGGTCCATGAAGCCGAAGCGGCGGGCATCGTTGTAGGTCACAGTGGCGCCGGTGCTCATCGCCATGACCACGTGGTCGTGCTTGGGCGTGCCCTGCGCCCCCTCCAGGTAGAAATCCCCCGGCGAGAGATTGCTGCCGTCGGGCAAGGCCACATCGAACCGGCCGCTCATGCCGAGATGCATGATCAGCGTCTCCCCCGAATCGAGGGCGGCGGTGAGGTACTTCGCCCGGCGGGCGAGATCGGTCACGGTCCGGCCTTCCAGCCGCGCCGCGAATCGCTCGGGGAACGGGAAGCGCAGATTCGGCCGCCGTAGGGTCACCCGGCTGAACCGGGCGCCGACCATCGCGGGCACCAGGCCCCGCCGTACCGTCTCGACCTCGGGAAGCTCCGGCATTTTTTTTCCGAGACTTTTTCGTTGGACCGCATGCGCACGCGGTCCGGATATCGAATTCTTCGACGGGAACGGCAACGGCGCGGTTTGCCGCCCTATCCCGCGAAGAGCGTGCGAAGGCTGGCGCTCAACGCCGGCGAAGTCTGACGTAGAGTGCGCCGCCGCCGCCGTGATGCCGGGCCGCCTCTTCGAAGCCCAGCACGATGCCCTGCAGCTCGGCGCCGCGCAGCCAATGCGGCACGCTGCGCCGGAGCACCCCCCGCTCGGCGAAGGCGTCGGGATAGGCGGAGCCGCCCCTGTCCTGCCCGCCCTTGCCGGTGACCACCAGCACGTAGGCATGCCCGGCCGCCCGGCATCGCAGAAGGAATCCGGTCAGCGCAGCATGGGCTTCCGCCTGGACCATCCCGTGCAGGTCGATCCGCGCCTCCACGGCCAGACGGCCCCGGCGCAGCCCGACCTTGGCCTGCCGCTCGAGCCCGGACGGCGGGGCATGGCTCTGGGGCGGTGCCTGGTAGGGCGCGGCGGTGACCTTGGGGGGCAGGGCGGCCGCCGGCTTGGGCGGCGGCTTCGGACGGGGCTTCTGCGCAGTCGGGCTCGCCGACGGCTTCAGGATCGGCGCCGCCAGCGGCGGCATGGTCGCGGTCGGTGCCGGCGGCGCCTCGGCGGGCAGGGGCGCCCGGCCCGTCAGCGGTGTCACCAGCTTGGCGATCTCGCTCCAGAGCCTCGCCTCCCCAGCGGTCAGCCGGCGCGTACGGCGCGGCGGCCTCACGGCGCGACCCCGCGGGCGGGCTTCGGCAGCAGCACCACGAAGCCGACCGCATCGCGCAGGTTCCCGGCCGCGATTCCGGCCTGCGCCCCGGTGCCGACGAACAGGTCGCCGCGGGCCGGCCCGACGATCGCCGATCCCGTATCGGCGGCGATGACGAGGCGCCCGGTCTCGCTCGGCGCGGCGCCCGGAAGTTGTCCGACGAGCCAGAACGGCAGGCCGTAGCGCCAAAGCCCGCCATCCACCGCCAGGCTGCGCCCGGGCGTCAGCGGCGCGTTGGCGGCGCCGGGCGGCCCGAGCGCCGGGTCGTCCACCGCGGCGAGGCGGAAGAAGATGTAGGAGGCGTTGGCGCGGATCAGGCGGCGGGCGGTCTCGGGATGCGCCCGCAGCCACGTCGTCCAGCGGGCCAGCGTCAGGCCCTCCAGCGGCAGGTGGCCCTCCTGCACGATCAGCTTGGCCACCGCCGTGTAGGGCTGGCCGTTGCGTCCGTCATACAGCACCCGGACCGCCCGCCCGTCGGGCAGGCGGACGCGGCCCGAGCCCTGGACCTGGAGCACCAGCAGGTCGACCGCGTCGCGCAGCCACAGGATCGGCCGGGCCCGTGCCCCGAGCGCCCCGTCCTCGATCGCGGCCCGGTCGGGATAGGGCCCGAACCCCTCCGCGGTGGCGCGGGCGGCGCGCAGGGCCGGGTCGAGGCCGGGCCGGGTCTCGCCGGGTGCCAGCGAGACGAGGTCGTCGGGCCGGGCGAGCACGGGCGTCGGGAAGTCCGGCCCCTGTGTGAGCGAGCCCTCCAGTTCCGGCTCGAAATAGCCGGTGAGGAAACCGGGCCGCTCGGAGCCCGGCTTCACCACCCGGTACGCCTCGAACCGATCCCGGAAGAACGCAGCCGCAGCGTCAGGCGCGACATCCAAGGCGTCCTTACAGGCCGCCGAGAGGGCAGCGGGATCGCCTGCGACCCCCGTCGGCTGCGGCAGGGGTGGAGGCGGCGCGGCGCAGACCCGGCGGAACGCGTCGAGCGCAGCCGCGGGTTCGGGTCCGGGAAAGCCCGGCAGGGCGGCGAACGGAACCGGCGTCAGAACCGCGCCGCCGACCTCGGCGAGGGCGGCCGGTGTCGAGGCGGCTAGGAGAGTCGCGAAGAGGAAAGCCGGAACACCTCCGGACCAGGCACGCAGGTTTGGCACGGCAACGGGGTCACGAAATCAGGCGCCGGCCTCGGTGGCCACGAGTTGCCAGTTCGGATCCCGCGAGCCGAGGGTGCGCGCGAAGGTCCAGACGTCGGGCACCTCGACCACGGTCTCGGCGCTGCCGTCGACGACCTTGCCCTCGGCGTTGCGGGTGGCGGTGATGAGGTTCGACAGGAAGCGCACGGTGATCTGCGCCACGCGGTTGCGCACCTCGATGGCGACGATCTCGGCCTTGTCGATCGACACGAAGGTGGTCTCCAGGGTCTGCCGGTTGCGCTCGCGCTCGGCGATCGCCCGCTCGAACGCCTCGCCGACCTCCTTCGAGAGGAGGCCCCGCAGGGTCTTCCGGTCGCCCTTGGCGAAGGCGATCATGATCGTCTCGTAGGCCGCCTTGGCCCCCTCGATGAAGGCGCGCGGGTCGAAGCCGGGCTCCGCCTGCACGGCAGCCTCGAGACCGCGGGCGATCTCGGAGCCGGGCTCCGCGATGCCTCGCCAGTCGCGGGCGGCGACAGTGGCCTGGGTCGGGGCGGGCTGTACCCGGTCGGCGCCGGGCAGCCGCACGACGTTGTCGCCCTCGGAGCGCGCCTGCGGCTCGGTCCGGCTGCGGTCCACCGGCTTGAACGGCGAGCGCTCCGCGCCGGTCTTCTGGCCGAGCACCGAGCGCAGGCGCCAGATCACGAAGACGGCGAGCGCGAGAAAGATGATCGTCGTAACGTCGAAGCTGTCCTGCATCACCGATCCGATGGTGGCCGCGGCGGGACCTCGTGCCCCTTGCCGAGGTCGTGCGCGGTGCGGCGCCGGCAAAGCGCTCGCGGGTCCAGGCGACTCATAACCGACCAGCGCGCTCGGAGCGAGCCGGTTGTACCGGTGCGGAACGCCGCGATCCCCGTCCCTCAACCGATATGGGGCGCGGACACCGCCGCCGCCAGCGCCACGCCAGCCTGCTGCTTGTCCGTGCCCGGCGCGCGTGTTAGCGGCGCTGCCTTCCGGGCCGCTTCGCGGTGCCGTTCAGCGGCTCCCGCCGCGACAACCCGGGCCGGCTCTGCCGGTCGATCGAGAAGGATGATCCGCATGGCCGACTCTCCGGCAGCCAACGGCAACGGCGGCGGCATGCCGCAGGGCGACGCGCCGACGATCAACGCTCTGGCGCAGTACACAAAGGACCTGTCCTTCGAGAACCCGAACGCGCCGCGCTCGCTGCAGCCCAAGGAAGGCCTCGGCCCGCAGATCAACATCCAGGTCAACGTCACCGCGCAACAGCTCTCGGACACCGATTTCGAGGTCGAGCTGACGCTGGAGGGCGACGCCAAGATCCAGAGCGACGTGCTGTTCGCGTTCGACGTGAAGTATGCGGGCGTCTTCCGCATGGTCAACATCCCGGCCGACCAGCTTCATCCCGCCGTGATGATCGAGTGCCCGCGCCTGCTGTTCCCGTTCGCTCGCCAGATCGTGGCCGAGGCGGTGCGCAACGGCGGCTTCCCGCCGCTCTACATTGATCCGATCGATTTCGTCGCCCTCTACCGCCAGAAGGCCATGGATGCCCAGGGCGCCGGCGGCCCGTTGGCTTCCTGAGGATCCAAGGCGTCCCGATGTTCCGAGAGCGCTCCCGATCGCATTGCGTCGGGGGCGGCTCCCGTTTTTGATCGCGAGCGCCCGCTCCCGCCGGATCCGTCGCCGCTTTAGCGCAGGCCACCGCGCCGAGCGTCGGTTCCATGGCGCGGATCCATTCGGGCTCAGGTACGGGCTGGAACCGCAGGCTTCGTCTTGCTGTCCTGCTTCCGCGCGTGATCGCGGTCGAAGGTCCGTGCCGCCTGGTAAAAGTACGCGAAACCGCCGCCGATTATCCCGCCGACAAGGAAGAGCAGAAGGGGAGCGTTCGACATCGTTCAACTCTCGCTTCGCATGAACCGGAGCATGATCTGGCCCGTGAGCGGCAGGAGTGTGCCTGCGCCAACGCCCCAGCCGGAGACCTGATCGGGCGATGCGTGGTTTCCAATGTAAGGAACGATGAAGGCGGCGCCAATGATGGCCGCACCAAGCGTGTTGGTGAAGCTGCCGAACAGTTTCCGATGCTCGTTGAGCTTTCTCGCATCAAGCTTCCGAAGGGCGTCGTCCGAATTCACTGTTTTGCGCCATCGGCCGAACCATTCAAGCGCGACGGCTATCAACCCGCCAGCGGTAATGCCCGAGACGAACGACCATCCTGGGAATGGGTCGGAGCTTGTCAGGCGATCGTAGATCGCTTCAACGATTGCCCAGAACATAGTCCCGCCCCCCCTGCCGCCGAGGGTTCGGGTGATCGCATCGATCACGTTGTCGGCGTCGGATTCGGACTATGTGGCCGGCGCCGTCGCGAGGCTTTCGCCTAGGGCGAGCGGACGCAAGATCTGGCCGGCAGGCACCGAGGCAATGCCGCCGCATTGATTCTGGCGACGCTCTCGTCGGCCGTCGCCGAGTCCAGGTTCGATGTCGTGCAGGCGGGTCGTGACAGGTTTCAGCGGCCGCCGGGACCGCGATAGGCCGCCGCCAGGGTGCGCAACGCCTCGGCAGGCCGCCCGGTGAGCCGCCGGGACCGCAGCACGATCCAGGTGAGCGGCAATTCGGGCAGGCCGAGGCGCGCGCCGACCTCCACGCCCCCCGGCGGGGCTGTGCTCGGCGCCAGGGCGGCGATGGCGAGGCCCGCCGTGACCGCTGCACCAACGGCCAGCACGCCGCCGCCGACGAACACCTCCGTCCAGGGTAGGCCGGCCGCATCCAGGGTGCGGGCCGCCGCCGCCCGGACGTTGCAGGGCCCCGACAGGCCTGCGAGTCGCACGGGCTCGCCCTGCGGAGGGGCCGGGAAATCCTGCGCCGCGAACCAGCCTAGCCGCTCCTGAGCCAGGATGGTCCCGCCGCGCTCCGGCCTTTCCTCGGTCCGCAACAGCACCGCGTCGTAGCCGCCCTCGCCCGGGGACTCGAAGGCGGAAGCGAGGTCCCGTGACGGGACGATCCGCACCTCCAGGGTTAGTCCTGTCTTGTCGAGGCCGAGGCGCCGGAGCAGGGCGGGCAGGTCCGGGCCGGCGACGTGGTCGCTGATGCCGAGGCACAGCCGAGCCGGCACGTCGGCCGTGATCTCCGACAGGGCGCTCTCATGCGCCTCCAGCAGTCGCCGCGCCGCCGACAGGAACAGCTCGCCCTTCCGGGTCGTGGCCACGTGCCGGGGCGTCCGATCGAGCAGCCGCTCCCCGAGCCGATCCTCAAGACGCTTGAGGCGCAGGCTGATCGCCGCCTGCGAGGTGTCCAGCGCCTCGGCGGCGCGGGTGAAGCTGCCGAGATCGACCACCCGCACGAAAGCCAGGACGCCGTCGAGGTCGAGGGGACGAGGCAGCATCACAAGCATCCGTTATCAGAGATATTCCCAGCGATATCTCGCTCTTATGATCGTTGCCTGCAACTCTGCCGGCGCGACAGAGGAGGGGACGATGCTTGTTGCACGCTACCGGCACCGCTTGCCGGCCGATTATCCGATGGATCGAATCCGTACGCGGATAGCCGAACGGGCGCCCGCCTGGGACACAATGCCGGGCCTCGTCTTCAAGGCTTTCGCCATCGAGGATCGCGCACGCGGCGCGGCGGCGAATGCCTATAGCTCGCTCTATCTGTGGCGCGACACCGGTGCGGCCGCCGAATTCCTTATCGGGCCGGGCTTCCGGGCCGTGATCGAGAGTTTCGGGCGCCCGCAGGTGGAGACGTGGCTTCCGCTCGACGTGAGCCTCGGCGCTGCCGCGACCAGAGTTGCCCTGTCCGAGGAGACGCGGCAGATCGGTCCCGACGAAAATCTCGGCCAGTTGCGGGAGACCGAGCAGGTCCGGGGACGGGACATCGCCCAGCACCCGGGCGTTCTGGCCACCTTGGTCGGGCTCGAACCCGCCACGTGGCGGCTGACGCGCTTCACCCTGCAGGCCGACCGAGCCGACACCCAGTCCGGCACCGAGGTCGCGCATCTCGCAGCCCCTGGCCTCGCGGCCCTGCGCAATCTATGAGCGAGGCTTGATGCGATGCCCCTGATCCGCATTTCCCTGCGCGCCGGCACCCCTCCGGCCTACCGCACCGCCCTGGTGGAGGGTGTCTACGCGGCCCTGCGCGAGACCTTCGCGGTGCCCGAAGGCGACCGGTTCGCCCTCGTCCACGAGCACGAGACGGCGAACTTCCACTACGGACCGAACTATCTCGGCATCCACCGCGGCGACGCGCTCGTGATCATCCAGATCACCGCCAACGCCACCCGAACCACGGCCCAGAAGCGCGCGCTCTATGCCGCCATCGCCCGCAATCTCGGGCGCGAGCCGGGGGTGAAGCCGGCCGACGTGCTCGTGAACTTGGTCGAGGTCGCCCCCGAGAACTGGTCGTTCGGCGACGGGCTGATGCAGTACGGTCCGCCGGACTCCTGACGGTGCGGGAGACGGGTGCACCGAGCCGGGCTTGACCGTAACGAGACCGGAGTCCAGGTCCGGGGCCCGCCGCCAGACCTGGATCGCATGAGCCCCACAGCGCACCTCGCTCTCATCAACCTGTTCATCGGTGACATCCAGGGTGGCCTCGGGCCGTTCCTGGGGACGTGGCTGGCGCAGGCCGCGTCCTGGAGCCCGGCGCGGGTTGGGTTCGTCATCACCCTGGTCGGTTTCGGGACGCTGTTCCTGAGTGGCCCGTTCGGGGCGCTGGTCGATCGCTTCCCCCGCCCGCGCCTGCTGGTGGCGCTGGCCTGCGCGGCGATCCTGGCGGGTACGCTCCTGCTCCTGCCGGCGCGAAGCTTCTCCGCGGTGCTGGTGGCGCAGCTCCTCGCCGCGGCCGGCGGCACGCTGCTGCTGCCGGCGGTCGCGGCGCTGACCCTCGGGATCGTCGGGAAGGATGGGTTTCCCAAGCAGCAGGGCCGCAACCAGGCCTTCAACCATGTCGGTATCCTGATCGCCGCCGGGGGCATCAGCCTCGGCACCGGCACGTTCGGCCCGGCCATCGCCTTCTGGGTGCTCGGCGGCATGGCGGTCGCCGCGATCGTCGCGACCCTGACGACGCCGGCCGGCGCCTGGAACCGCCGCCGCGCCGTGGGCTGGCAGGAGGACGCGGACGACGAGCCGCAGCGCAGCGGCATCCGCCAGGTGCTGGGCAACCGGCGCCTGCTGGTGCTCACCGTGGCGCTGACGCTGTTCAACCTGGGCAGCGGCGGCATGCTGTCCCTGCTCGGCCAGAAGCTGGTCGCCACCGCCGCCGATGCCACGACCTGGACCGCGCGCTACGTGATGGTGGCGCAGCTCGTGATGGTGCCGGTGGCGCTGTTCGCCGGCTCCCTGGCGGATCGGCGCGGGCGGCGTCAGCTCCTGATGGTGGCCTTCGCGGTGTTGCCAATCCGGGCGGTGCTCTCGGGCCTGATCGACGATCCGGTCTGGCTCATCACCGCGGAAGTCCTGGACGGCGTAGCCTCGGGCATCGTCGGGGTGGCGGTGCCGGTGATCGTGGCGGACCTGACCTGGGGCTCCGGTCGTACCCAGACGGCGCTCGGCAGCGTCAACGCCGTACAGGGCGTGGGCGGCGCCCTGTCAGGCTGGTATGGCGGCCTGTCCTACACTGTGTTCGGCTGGACCGGTGCATTCCTCGCCCTCGGCGTGCCGGCGCTCATGGCCCTCGCGCTGGTGATCTGGCTCGATACCACCCCCGAGCCTGGGCGGCGCCGGCGTCGACGGGAGCGGCGCAGCGCGGCGATCCAGGGGGCGTAATGGGATTTCAAAGGGCTTCCAGCCCTTTGGCGGGGTTTGGGGCGGAGCCCCGAGTTCGCAGGGCTCCGCCCTGCACCCGCAAAAGGTCGATGACCTTTTGAAACCGGAACGCAGGTCCAGACATGGGCCGAGTCGACGCGGTCGCTAGAGGACCGAGTCTTAAACAGCGAAAAGCCCGGCCTGTATGGCCGGGCTCGTTCGAGAACTCCACGCACTATCGCTCGGTGGGACGTTCAGCCGATATGCGGGCTGCCGGTGGCGGCCGGGAAGCGGTCGGCCAGGGCGCGGCGGAGCTTTTCCAGGGCACGGTTCTCGATCTGGCGGACCCGCTCCTTCGAGATGCCGAGGCGCTGGCCCAAAGCCTCCAGGGTCGCCTGATCCTCGGCGAGGCGCCGCTCGCGCAGGATCCGCAGCTCGCGCTCGGACAGGACCGTCAGCGCCTGCTGCAGCCAGCTGAGGCGCCGCTCGCCGTCGACCGTGGCGCTCACGGTCTCGTCCGGCAGCGCAGCGCCGTCGACCAGAAAGTCCATGCGCTCGGAGGAGGCGTCGTTATCCTCGCCGACGGGGGCGTTCAGCGACATGTCGGGGCCCGAGAGGCGGGCATCCATCAAGGCGACGTCGTCGCGCGAGACGCCAATGGCGGTGGCGATGCGGCGGTGGATCTCGTCGCCGACATGCTCCTCGGTGGATTGCATCAACCGGGCGCGCAGCCGACGCAGGTTGAAGAACAGGGCCTTCTGGGCCGAGGACGTGCCCCCACGCACGATCGACCAGTTGCGCAGGATGTAGTCCTGTATCGAGGCCCGGATCCACCACGTCGCGTAGGTCGAGAACCGGACATCCCGCTCGGGCTCGAACCGGGCGGCGGCCTCCATCAGCCCGACATGCCCCTCCTGCACGAGGTCGGCCATCGGCAAGCCGTAGTGACGAAAACGCCCCGCCAGAGCGATGACGAGGCGCATATGGGCTGAAATCAGGCGGTGCAGCGCACGCTCGTCGCGGTTGTCCTTCCAGCGGACGGCGAGACCGCGCTCTTCTTCCCGTGCCAGGAAGGGCGCCTCCATGGCAGTCCGTATGAACTGCCGTCGAATTCCAGCGATATCAGCCATCCCGCCTGCCTCTTGTTGCCGAGTGCTGTTGCGGCGCCGAACGGAGCGTCCAACCCGCAGGGCGTCACCGATGGGCGGCGCCAGGCAACCGACAACGGGAGGCAAAACGCGAAAGTTCCGCCGCATCGCTTCGCAGTGCGACAGCAGAGCGGCCACGTTTTCGTGTTCCGTCGCCAGAAGATGGGTCCCGGCGTCGCACCGTCCAGTCCCCCGACCCTTCGATCCCTTGGGAGAAGCGATGGGCTGCAGGCCATCGCGCTGAATCGGTCTCCCGTCGAGCGGTACCCAGGCGGGCATAAAAAAAGCCCGGCCGCAGAGGGCCGGGCTTTGTTTCGTCTTAAGGAAAAAGGCGCCTCAGGCGGCCACTTCCTGGATGTCGTCACCCTCGCCTTCGGCTTCCGCCTCGGGCTCGGCCTCCTTGGCGCGGCGCGGCGACTTGGCCAGGCTCTGCTCGATCAGCTTCAGCGCCTCGGTCTCGGTGATGCGGTTGACCGACGAGATCTCGCGCACGATCCGGTCGAGAGCCGCCTCGTAGAGCTGGCGCTCGGAATAGGACTGCTCGGGCTGGGCCTCGGAGCGGAACAGGTCGCGCACCACCTCGGTGACGGCGAGCAGGTCGCCCGAGTTGATCTTGGCCTCGTATTCCTGGGCGCGGCGCGACCACATGGTGCGCTTGATCCGGGCGCGGCCGGTCAGCACGTCCAGCGCCTTCTTCACCAGTTCCGGCTCGGCGAGCTTGCGCATGCCGACGCTGTTGGCCTTCGCGGTCGGGACGCGCAGGACCATCTTGTCCTTCTCGAACGAGACGACGAACAGCTCAAGTTTGTAGCCCGCGATCTCTTGCTCTTCGATCGCGGTGATGCGACCGACGCCGTGGGCCGGATATACGACGGCCTCACCGGTCTTGAAGCCCTGCCGGCCTGCGGTCGTCGTCTTCTTGGCTGTGGTCATGCGAGAAGGGCCTCCACTGGCGCGCGACGCTCCGCGCCGCGCAAAACCGTGTTCTTCCGGGCGGGATACCCGGTTTGCCTCGCCGTTCCCGGGATCCCCGTCCCGAAGGACAAAAATCCGGGCGTTCCCCGGCGCGGCCGTGCAAACACCGGAACATCCGCCGGAGTCACCCTCGGCGGTCGTTCGCGTGCCACTCCTCATAGGGTACGAAAGCAAAAGGCATTTCGGCCGGAAGGGTGCACGTCTGGCGCAAGCGACGGCAGGCAGATTGTGTATCACAATCCGGCGCGCAGATCAAAGCATCCCTGAAGAAGCGCGCGCGGTCCGGGCGCGGCCTCGAAAGAGTTTTACACCGGCTTGGCCGGAGGGGAATGACCTGCCCGCGGCTCAGGGCTTCGCTTGACGCAGGTCGACGATCGTTTCCGCGGTGATGCACAGCCAGCTGCCGGACCGATGACGGATCGCAACATTGTGAGGCAAACCGTTATCCAGACTCTGTGCGGTCACACCTGCGTTTCAATCCACCTGGTCCGACGCGACCTCCGCCGGGGCGCCAAGCTCTAGTCGCCCGAGCCGGGGTTGGCCGAGAAGTGCGCCTCGAGCTTGCCGGCGACGCCGTCCCATTCCTTGGCGTCGCCCGGAGCGTCCTTCTTCTGCGTGATGTTCGGCCAGCTCTTGGCGTAATCGGCGTTGAGCTTCAGCCAGGTCTCGAGGTTCGATTCCGTATCGGGCTTGATCGCCTCGGCCGGGCATTCCGGCTCGCAGACGCCGCAATCGATGCACTCGTCCGGGTGGATGACGAGCATGTTCTCGCCCTCGTAGAAGCAGTCCACCGGACACACCTCGACGCAGTCCATGTACTTGCACTTGATGCAATTGTCGGTGACGACGTAGGTCATCGGCTATCTTCGTCCCAAAATTCTGGTCTGCCGGGGCGGAGCCTCGGAGGCCCGCACGCCCAGGTGGCGCTGCGATGGTGCGCCGCAAAACCTGGCGTCGAACCAAGTCTTTCGGAAGCCAAGGGCTCTAGACCCTGCCTCCCGGGCTGACAAGCGCGCGGGTGTCCCAGGGGGGGCGCGATCCGATCCTCGATCGGCGGATGTGGCGCCGGCTCATCACTCGGGCGGTTCGATCTCCGTCTGGACGCTGGCCAGATCTTCGTAGAGAAGCCGCGCCTCCGGGGCGGGTCCGCGGCGCTCGCCGAGGCCGAGCACGCGCACGGCCAGGGTCGCGTGGGGGGCGGCGACCGTCACGACATCGCCGATCACGATACCCTTGGCCGGGTTCTCAGTGCGGGTGCCGTTCACCCGCACGAAGCCGTCTTCAGAGAGGCGCGCGGCCAGGGATCGGGTCCGCGCGAACCGCGCGAACCACAGCCATTTGTCGAGCCGTTGCCGACCCTCCCGCATCCGCGGGCGTCAGCGCTTCCCGCCGTCGCCGGCTTCGAGCTGCGCCTTGAGCGCGGCCAGCTTGGCGAAGGGCGAGTCGGGATCCGGCGCCCGCTCGCGCCGGGGCGGGCGCTGGTCGGGCCGCGGCGGCGCATGGCGCTGCTCGGCATTGCGCTGATCGTCCCGGCGCTCGGGACGCCCGCCCTCGAAGCGCTCGCGGCGGGGGCCGCGATCGCGCCCGGTGCGGGGCCCGCCCTCATTGCCGGGGCGCTCGCCCCCTTCGGCCCGCCGCTGATCGGGACGCGCCCCCTCCGGGCCACCGGGACCCTGGTGCTGACCCTGCTGGGCGCCGTCGCGCCCGCGACCCGCCCCGCGCGGGCGGTTCTGCGGTCGGGGATGGGCCGGACGCTGATGGCGCTGCAGGCGCCAGACCTCGATCAGGATCTGCTCAGCCGGGGCCTCGCTCTCCTCACCCGTGGATTCAGCCTCGGCCGATTCGGAGCCGGACGTGGTCTCGGCTGCTTCCGTCTCGGTGGCCGTCTCGGTGGACTGGTCCGTCTCCGACGCGTGTGTCTCGGCGGCCTGGGCGGCTTCGGCCGGAGCCTCTTCCCGCTCGGGCTGCGGAGCGGGGACCGCCTCCGGCTCGGCCTCGTCCTCGGACACGGCTTCGGCGGGCTCGGCTACCGTCGAGGCATCGGGAGCAGATTCGGTTTCGGGGCTTGCCTCGGCGGCAAGGGCGGGCTCCGCGTTCTCCGGGGCCGATGCCTCGTCGCTGGAACCCTCCGCATCAGCAGCCTGCGCGGCGGCGTCCGTCTCGTCGCCAGCGGATTCGCCGGTCGAGTCCTGACCGGTGGCGTCGGTTTCGCTCGCCGGGGCGGATTCCGATGCAGGGGTGACCACGACCGGCGCCGTCGCGGCGGCCGGCAGCAGCGGCACCGTGATCGCCGGGCCGGGCCGAGCCTCCAGGGAGTAGCCCAGCGATTTCAGGATCGAGGCGAAATCCTCGCCCGAGCAGCCGACCAGCGAGGTCATGCCGACGGTCGCCACGAAGCCGTCGCCGTCGGCGGTGCCCTCCGGCGGGGCGCCCGGCGTGGTGCCGGGGCGATAGGCGATCGCCGGGCGAATCAGGTCGGCCAGCCGCTCCAAGATGTCGACCCGCACCGCCCGCTCGCCGCTGACGCGGAAGCCGGCCGCCCGGTAGAGGCCCTTGGCGATCTCGCGATCGACCTTGATCGAGGTCCGGCCGGAGCCGGCGAGATGCGCGATCTCGTCGAGGCCGCGCTGGTCGAGGCCGCCGTTGCGCAGGGCCCAGAGCTGGGCGGCCAGGGTCCGCGGCGCCGGCTTCAGCAGGGCCGGCAGGAAGATGTGGTAGGCACCGAAGCGCACGCCGTGCCGGCGGAGCGCGCCGCGCCCCTCCTGGTCGAGGCTGCGCATCTCCTGGGCGACCTTCGAGCGCTCCAGCACGCCGAGCGCCTCGACCACCTGGTAGCCGATGCCCTTGGCCAGCCCGACGAGGTCGGCCGCGGTCTCGAGCTCCATCAGCGGGCCGAGCAGGCGCACGATCATGGCCTTCAGCCAGGCATCGAGGCGGGCCTCGACCTTCTCGCGATGCGCGCCGGTCAGGCTGTCGTCGGCGAGCAGGCGAATCTGCGGCGCGAACAGCTTCTCGCCGGGGGTCAGCTTCGCCACCGGGGCACCGGTCCAGCGAATCGTTCCGTCATGCGCGAGCACGAGGGTAGAATCGGCGGTCGCCGCGAAGCGGTCGGCCCGGGCCTCGATCTCCCCGGCGAGCGCCTTCTCGGCGGCGCTCCTCAGAGTCTTGGCCTCGTGCCCCTCGGCGCTGGCATCGGGGACGAATAGGAATCCATGCAGGTGACCGACATGCTGACCCTCGACGGTGACGTCACCGTCGGCGGAAATTTGGGCTTCGAGCATCGTGTTCTCTCTCAGGCGCCGCATCAGGACGCTTGTGCGCCGGTCGACGAAGCGGCTCGCGAGGCGTTCGTGCAGGGCGTCTGACAGCCTGTCCTCTACCCGACGTGTCTCGCCCTGCCAATGTTCAGGGTCGCGGAGCCAGTCGGGGCGGTTCGCCACGAAGGTCCAGGTGCGTCCCTGGGCGATCCGACGGGACAGCGTATCGATGTCGCCGTCGGTGCGGTCGATCATCGCCACGTGCTCGGCGAACCACGTGTCGGGGATGCGTCCGGCCATGCCCTTCATGAGGAAACGGTAGAGCTGCGCCACCAGGTCGGCATGCACCTGCGGATGGACCTTGCGGTAATCCGGCACGCCGCAGACATCCCAGAGCCGCCGCACCGTCGCCTGGCTCTGCGCCATGTCGCGGATGTCGTCCTCGCGCATCAGGATCTCGAGGGCCTGCTGGTCCTCGCCCATCGGCGCCCGGGTGAGGCCGGATTCGCGCGGGTGCTCATCCAGGCTCGCTTGCAGCGCCTCCAGGGTGCCGAAGCTGAGATCCGGGTTGCGCCATTGCAGGATGCGCAGCGGGTCGAAATCGTGATTCTCCAGCCGCTCGACCATCTCGGGCTCGAAGGGCGGGCAGCGCCCCGTGGAGCCGAAGGTCCCGTCCGCGAGGTGGCGGCCGGCTCGGCCCGCGATCTGGCCCATCTCGGCGGGGGTCAGCTTGCGGAAGCGGGTGCCGTCGTATTTCCAGTTCGCCGCGAAGGCGACGTGGTCGACGTCGAGGTTGAGCCCCATCCCGACCGCGTCGGTAGCGACGAGGTAATCCACGTCGCCCGCCTGGTACATCTCCACCTGGGCGTTGCGCGTGCGCGGCGAGAGCGCGCCCAGAACCACCGCGGCGCCGCCGCGCTGGCGCCGGATCAGCTCGGCGATGGCGTAGACTTCTTCCGCCGAGAACGCGACGATCGCGGTGCGCCGGGGCAGGCGCGACAGCCGCTTCTCGCCGGCGAAACTCAGCTGCGACAGCCGTGGCCGGGTCGTGGTGTGGACGTTCGGGATCAAGCCCTGGACCAGCGGCAGCATGGTCGAGGAGCCGATCAGCAGCGTCTCCTCCCGGCCGCGCAGGTAGAGCAGGCGATCGGTGAAGACGTGGCCGCGATCCATGTCGGCGGCGAGCTGGATCTCGTCGATGGCGACGTAGGCCACGTCGAGATCGCGGGGCATCGCCTCGATCGTGCAGATCCAGTAGCGCGGCCGGTCCGGCTTGATTTTCTCCTCGCCGGTCACGAGGGCGACCTTCTCCGGGCCGACCTTGGCGACGACGCGCAGATAGACCTCCCGGGCGAGCAGCCGCAGGGGCAGCCCGATCATGCCGGTCGGGTGCGCGAGCATCCGCTCGATGGCGAGATGCGTCTTGCCGGTGTTGGTCGGCCCGAGGACCGCCGTCACGCCGCGGGCGCGGACGTCGCGCGGCAGGGACCGGCGGGGGAGGGGGCGAAGCGGCGCGTCGATGGTCGGCGGTTCCTTCGGACGGGAAGGCCGGCGCGGCGCCGTCTGGCGCGGGCAGGGAGGTTCGGATGGCCGGTCGCGTCAGGGACGATAGGGCCGCCTCGGTCCTCCCCCATATGGGATATCACCCGGGCTGCTGCCAACCTGCGGCATAATCATCGGATAGACGTCGATCTGCGTCGCGGGGGATCCGGGCTGGGGCGCGAGGTCGGCGCAGAGGGTGTCGGGCACCGTCTCCAGCGGGCCGTGACGCGGCGGCCGATGCTCGATCACCTGGGCCGACGAGAAGGCGTCGCCGCCGCAGCCGGGATCGGCCGATCCCGCGTTGAGGGGCTGGGCCGCGGCCGGTCCGGCGAGGGCGAGGGCCGCGAAGGCGAGAGCGATTCGGAGGCGGTGCGGGCACATGCACGGATCATCGCCCGGAAAAGGAAAGATTTTCAGAGCGCCGCGGGCGGCAGCCCGAGATAGCCGAACACCGCGCGCAGGACCCGGTGTTCCAGCGCATCGCCGGCCCGCTCGCCGCGCTCTCCGGCGGCATCGACCATGCCCCGCACGAGCGCGAACAGGTCGCCCGCCGCAATCTCGACCTCGACCGGCGGCCCGGGTTCGAGGCGGCCCAGCAGGGCCAGGAGCGCGCCCGCGATCGCCCGGTGGACCCCGTCCAGGCTGTCGGCGAGCTGAAGCCGATTCTCCTCGCGGTCGAGCAGCAGGGCGAGGCGCGGCCGGGACAGCTGGTGTGCGACCGCCGCCTGCACGATCCGGCGCAGGCCGAGCTCCGGCGTTTCCGCCTCGGAGGCGGCCTGGACCGCTGCGATCAGCAGGCCGGTCTCCCGTGCCACCAAGGCCGCGGTCAGCGCCTCCTTGCCGGGAAAGTACTGGTAGACCGAACCGACCGAGACGCCGGCCCGCTCGGCCACGGCGTTGGTCGTGTAGCCGGTGAGCCCTTGCTCCTCCAGAACGCGAGCCGCGCCCTCGAGGATCGTCCGCACCGTCTCGGCCGACCGGAATTGTTCGGGGTTTTTCCGGGGCTTGAGCGCAGGCCCGCGCGCCATCCGGGCGGTCATGAACGCGAGTTCGGCACCCGGCCGCCCGGGGGCATCATCGCGGCGTTCCAACAGACCCACGGAGCGGTCCAATCCATGTCCGACCAGACCTTCAATCCCAAGCTCACCGTCTTCATGCTGGTGAAGACCTCGCCCGAATGGCTCGCCCTGTCGATCGACGACCGCTTCGCCCAGCTGCGCGCGGTATTCGAGCCGATCCTGCGCCGCCATGCCGAGTCGGTGAAGCTGCGCTTTTATGATGCCGAATTCTACACGGCTCGCGTGACCGACCTGTGGGTCTGGGAGGCGAGCGATCACCACGCCTACGAATGCGTGGTCGAGGCCCTGCGCGAGACCGCGTTCTGGGACCGGTGGTTCACGATCGTCGAGATCATCCCGGCCGTCGAGAACGCCTACGCGACCAATTACGGCCGGGCGCCCCTGGCGGCGTAGACGCGTCGCCTCAATCGGCGCCTTCGACCAGCACGACCTCGCCGATCCCGGCGGGCAGGCGCTTCGCCTTGGCCGCCTGGTATTCGGGCGAAACATAATAGGCCCGCGCCGCGTCGTAGGAGGCGAATTCCAACACGACGTTGCGCGGCCGGGCCTCGCCTTCCAGCGCCTCGCAGCGCCCGCCGCGGACCAGGGGCTTGGCGCCGTGGAGCCGCATCGCCGCGGAGGCCATCTCGGCATAGGCTGCGTAGGTCTCCGGATCGGTGACCGTCATCCGGACGATGATGTAGCCCTTCGCCATGGTCCTGCCGCCTCCCTGTCGCGGCGCACGCGATGCCCCGAAAGAGGCCGCCGGTCAAAGGCGAATCGCGGCCGGGCGCTACTGCCCGGGCAGGCTCGCCTGGGCGACGCTGGCGCCGGCCGTCCCGGTGGCGGCGCCCTGGGTCCAGCGGGTTGCCTCGATGATGTTGGTGCCGATGGTGGTGAGCACCGAGATGCGCAACGGAATCAGCGCCCGCGTCCCCTCGACGGGGGCGAGCCAGACCGACATCTCGCGGTTGTCCTCCATGAACTTCACCCCGGGCCGGTCCGGCCGGTGGCCGGCCACCGCCTGGTAGCGGGCGGTGCAGACCAGGACCGGGCCGGCATAGCCGGGCTTCTGCACCGCGCGGGTCTCGGCATAGCTCAGCACGACGTTGAACCGGGTCGCACCGTCGAAGACCGGCAGGGTCCGGTTGCAATTGTCCGGATCCAGCGGCTCGCCCCGGCCCTGGGCCGGCATCAGCAGCGCGCTGACAGGATCCATGATGCCGTGCTTGTGGGCGGCCGTGACCGGCACCCGGTCCTGCATGTCGACCAGCGGCGGCGTGATCTCGGCCTGCACGACGTTGCCGTGCGCCAGCGCCATGCGCACGGCGATTCCCGAACTTGCCGTATGGGTCGCGATCGAGAACGCGCCCGGCTGCGGAGCGGCCGAAAAAGTCCCGGAGGCCCGGGCCGAACCCTTGCCGCCGGTGATCGCCCCGACGAGGCCGGTCAGCACCGCCGAGACGTCCATGAGGTAGCGGTCGCGCTCGAAGCTGCCGGCGAGTCGCGCAGTGCCGATCGGCAGGCCGGCGAGGTTGATGCCGTAATCGACCGTCACCGTGGTGGGTGCCGCGGCAGCGGTCCGCTTCGCGCGCCGGGCGGCATCGGCCGGGGCGCCGAGCGCCGCGAGCGCGAGCACGGTCCCGAGAAGGCGCGTCGTCAGCGGCTTGATCGTCCGACGGACAGGCGTGGCGCTCATGATCCGGATCGCATCCCAAAAAACGCGGGCGAAGATTATCGTTTGCGAGACGATCTCGCGAGACGGGCTCTCGGTGCAGGCGCGGCGCTGGCCTGCGTCGAGCCGATGACGGTTATATCCTGGCATCGTGGTTAACAGACCGTTGGGCGCCCGGCCGGCCCGAACGGGACAGGTTCGACCGTGCGGAGCTTGACGCATCGGGGCCGGGTCGCCTATAGGCTCGCGCCTTCAACAGGACTCCGCTGGACCTGGAATACGTATCGGGCGCCGCCCGCTGCGACGATGATCGCGCCGCTTGCGATCGGGTCTTCTCGGGCGGAACGAGACGGGAATTTTAGTCATCATGGCGCGCCGCTGCGAACTCACCGGCAAGGCCGTTCAGGTCGGCCACCTCGTGAGCCACTCGAACCACAAGACAAAGTGCCGGTTCCTGCCGAACCTGTGCAACGTCACGCTCCAGTCGGATGCGCTCGGCAAGCGGGTCCGCCTGCGCGTCACCGCGCACGCCCTGCGCTCGGTGGAGCACCGCGGCGGCCTGGACGCCTTCCTGATCAAGGCCGGCGAAGGCGACCTGTCGCAGACCGCCCGCCTGCTGAAGCGCGAGATCCACAAGAAGCTCGCCGAGACCCCGGCCGTCGCGGCCTGATCTCGGGCGCTTCCGCGCCTTTCATCGATCGGACGATGCAAACCGCCGCGGCAGGGCATGCCGCGGCGGTTTGCGCTTGCCTGCGTCGCGCGCTCTTACTTGGTTTCCGGTTGCGCGATTCGCGTCAGCCATCGGCGAATCGCCGCCTGCGTCTCGGGCGCGAGATCGGCCAGCATCTCCGCTTCCAGCGCATAGACGCGTTTCTTCGCGGCCTTGATCATCGCCTCGCCCGCGTCCGTCAGCGCGATGGTCTGAATTCGGCCGTGAACCCGATGCGGTGTCCGCACGATGAGGCCGGCCTTCAGCAGGTTCGCGACGATGACGCTCATGGTCTGCGGCGTCACGAGGGCGAGGCGCGCGAGATCCGCGCTGCTGTGGCCGGGATAGGCGGCCAGCATCGTCAGGACGGAGAATTGCGGCAGGGTCAGGCCGAGGTTGCCCAGCCGCTGCTCGACGTGCTGGCGATGCGCATGGGCCGCCTGCCGCAGCAGATAGCCCAGATGCCCGTCGACGCCGCGCTTGCCTTCTCCCGCATCCGGCAGATCACCCATGGCATCGGCCCTTGCCGGTTGTCAGCGTTCTGATATGTTGTTCGTGCTCTGATAATAGCGCGAATGACGAAGGGGCACCATGTCCGAGGCGGAACTGCGTGAGGACGCGGGATTTTCGTACGACACGTTCCAGCGTTCGGTCCCGGCGGCCCAGGCCGCGCTCCTCGCCCTCGGCAAGGCCGTGGACGAGGCCGGCCTGGACAAGCGCCTGAGCGAGATCGTGAAGATCCGCGTCTCCCAGATCAACGGCTGCGCGTTCTGCGTCGGCTTTCACCTCGACACGGCGCGCCGCCTCGGCATCGCCGACCCGATTCTCGACGGGATCGCCGTCTGGCGCGACCACTCGGGCTTCTCAGCCCGCGAACGCGCCGCCCTGGCCTGGGCCGAGCAGCTTACGCGTATGGCCGACGGCGCAGCGCCCTCGCAGTCCACCGAGCCGCCCCGCGCGCTGTTCAGCCAAGACGAGACGCTGCTGCTGACCGTCGCGATCGCCACCATCAACGCTTGGAACCGCATCGCCGGCGGCCTGCATTTCCCGCCGCTCGCCTGGCAGGCGGCCTGAAGGCCGCGCCGGGCTCCCGGAAAACCGTCAGCGCCGTCCGCCGGCCGCGCGCAGGGCTCGGCCCGTGGGCGCGGATGCATTGTTCTCCTCGAACAGCTCGGCGAGCTTCTCCGTCATGGCGCCGCCCAGCTCCTCGGCGTCGATGATCGTCACGGCCCGGCGATAGTAGCGGGTCACGTCGTGGCCGATGCCGATGGCCAGGAGTTCCACCGGCGAGCGGGTCTCGATCTCCTCGATCATCCAGCGCAGGTGCCGCTCCAGGTAGTTGCCGGCATTGACCGACAGGGTCGAGTCGTCGACCGGCGCGCCGTCGGAGATCACCATCAGGATCTTGCGCTGCTCGGGGCGACCGAGCAGGCGCTTGTGCGCCCAGTCCAGGGCCTCGCCGTCGATGTTCTCCTTCAGAAGACCCTCGCGCATCATCAGCCCGAGATTCTTCCTGGCCCGGCGCCATGGCGCGTCCGCCGACTTGTAGACGATGTGGCGCAGGTCGTTCAGGCGGCCCGGATTCGGCGGCTTACCGGCGGCGAGCCAGGCCTCGCGGCTCTGGCCGCCCTTCCACGCGCGGGTGGTAAAGCCCAAGATCTCGACCTTCACGCCGCAGCGCTCCAGCGTCCGCGCCAGGATGTCGGCGCAGGTCGCCGCCACGGTGATGGGCCGGCCGCGCATCGAGCCCGAATTGTCGAGGAGCAGCGTGACCACGGTGTCGCGGAAATTGGTGTCCTTCTCCTGCTTGAAGGAGAGCGGCTGGTAGGGGTCGATGACCACGCGGACGAGCCGGGCCGGATCGAGCTGGCCCTCCTCCAGGTCGAAGTCCCAGGCGCGGTTCTGCTGGGCCAGGAGCCGGCGCTGGAGCCGGTTGGCGAGGCGCCCGACGACGCCCTGCAGGTGCGACAGCTGCTTGTCGAGGTAGCTGCGCAGACGCGACAGCTCGTCGGCGTCGCACAGCTCCTCGGCGTGGATGATCTCGTCGAACCGGGGATTGAACACCCGGTATTCGGGCCCGCGCGCCTCGTTGCCCTGGCGCTGGGGCGGCTTCGACGCCTCGGAGGCCTCCTCGGATTCCCCATCCTCGGACTCGTCGGGCAATTCCCCGGACGGCGCGTCGGCGGATTCCTGCGCGCCCTCCTCGATCTCGTCGGAGGCCTCCTCCGAGGTCTCGATCTCGGCGCGCTCGCCTTGGCTCTTTTCCTCGGAGTCGCCTTCGCTGGGGTTCTGCTCGTCGTCCTGAGCGTCGTTCTCGTCGTCGTTCTCGTCATCCTCGGCGTCGAACGGGGTCTCGTCCGACATATCGAGGGAGGTGAGGAGATCGCGCACCGAGCGGGCGAACTTGCGCTGGTCCTCGATCGAACCGATCAGGCCGTCGAGGTTCGGGCCGGCCTTGGCCTCGATATGCTCGCGCCACAACGCGACGATCTTGGAAGCCGCCTCGGGGGGCTGTTGCCCGGTCAGGCGTTCGCGCACCATCAGGGCGACGGCGTCCTCCATCGGGGCGTCGGCCCGGTCGGTGATGGTCTCGTACTTTCCGCCGCGATGGTAGCGGTCCTCCAGCATCGCCGTGAGGTTGCTGGCGACGCCGGTCATCCGCCGCGAGCCGATCGCCTCGACCCGGGCCTGCTCCACCGCATCGTAGACCGCGCGGGCGGCGGCGTTCTCGGGGGCGAGGCGGCGATGCACCGCGATGTCATGGCAGCCGAGCCGCAGCGCCATGGCGTCGGCATTGCCGCGCAGCACCGCGACATCCTGTGCCGACAGCTTGCGCGGCGGCTCGGGCAGCCGGGCCTTGTCGCCGGTGAGCGCGGGCCGGTCGGTGGCATAGGTCACCTCCACCTCGGACCGGCGGGCGATGGCGCGCAGGCACCCCGCCACCGAGCGCTTCAGGGGCTCGGCCACGGATTCGCGACGCTCGCCGGGCTTGCGGTTGGAGATGGACATGCGGAGCTACCGGTCGGCCTCGAATTCGAAGGGGCGAGTCAGGATGTCGTCCCAGGTGTAGGGACACTCCGCGGGCAGTGTTTTGGGCGAACGCTTCATCTCGCGAGCGGCCCGCAGCTGACCGAGCCGATAGCCTTCAACAACAGCCTCAACGATGCGCGACTTGAGGCCCGGATTCCTGCGCAACTGCCTGTCGATCCGCACCCGCTGCTCGGCGATTGTCAGCGACCAACTTCGGCTGCGCCGTTCGAGCTGGTGGTCCCATTTGAGCACGTGCGCCAACAGCACCTCGATTGCGCTCTCAAGCTTGTCGTACTGTTCCGAGCCCACGTCGCTCAGCTCCTCGGCGATGTTGTCGAGGTCGAGCGCGTCTACTCGGCCGGCACGAAGCAATGCGACCTGCTCTTGAACCCAAGTGTAGACATCGTCCGCATAGCGCGTCCGCCCTTCGGCGCGCGGAGCCGCCGAAGCGTCCTCGCGTGTCGGGGCCGGATGCGCCATCGCGTCCTCCATAAGGTTCAGCTCAAGGCGACGTTTAACGCACTCTCGGGCAGCTCCTTGCCGAAGGCGCGCTGGTAGAACTCGGCCACCAGGGTCCGCTCGAGCTCGTCGCACTTGTTCAGGAACGTAACCCGGAAGGCGAAGCCGACATCCTTGAAGATGTCGGCGTTCTCCGCCCAGGTGATCACCGTGCGCGGGCTCATGACTGTGGAAAGGTCGCCGTTCATGAACGCGTTGCGGGTCAGGTCCGCCACGCGCACCATCCGGTTGACGATGTCGCGGCCCTGGTCGTTGCGATAATGGAGCGCCTTCGAGAGCACGATGTCGACCTCGCGGTCGTGCGGCAGGTAGTTCAGGGTCGTCACGATCGACCAGCGGTCCATCTGACCCTGGTTGATTTGCTGGGTGCCGTGATAGAGGCCCGACGTGTCCCCGAGGCCGACCGTGTTGGCCGTGGCGAACAGCCGGAAGGCCGGGTGCGGGCGGATCACGCGCTTCTGGTCGAGGAGCGTCAGGCGGCCCGACAGCTCCAGCACGCGCTGGATCACGAACATCACGTCCGGGCGGCCGGCATCGTACTCGTCGAACACCAGGGCGACGTTGTTCTGCAGCGCCCAGGGCAGGATGCCGTCCTGGAAGGCGGTGATCTGCTTGCCGTCCTTCAGGACGATCGCGTCCTTGCCGACGAGGTCGATGCGCGAGACGTGGCTGTCGAGGTTGATGCGGATGCAGGGCCAGTTCAGCCGGGCGGCGACCTGCTCGATATGGGTCGACTTGCCGGTGCCGTGATAGCCGGTGACCATCACGCGGCGGTTGCGCGCGAAGCCCGCCAGGATCGCCAGCGTCGTCTCCCGATCGAAGATGTAGTCCGGATCGAGATCGGGAACGTGCTCCTCCGGCTCGGCATAGGCCGGAACCTTGAGGTCGAGATCGATGCCGAAGACATCGCGGACGGAAACGGTGCGGTCGGGCAGCGCGGCGGGCGTGTCGTCAGAGAGCATTCGGGACCTCGTGAGGCGCGGAAACTCCAGCCCGAAGGAATGAAGCATCCGCACGGAAGAACGTCGAGCCGGGCATCCGCCGCGGGGCGGACTCGATCTTTAAACGGCTGCGCGGTGCGGCGCCACCGATCGGCACCAGCTCCATATAGGGTCGCGCCGCGCGGTTTGCCCTATCGTACGACCGGAATAGCCTGCATCGTTCGTGCCGCTCAGCAGAGCCCGGCGGCGCGCAGCACGTCGTGGGCGCGGATGATGTCGCGCAGCCGTTCCTCGAACGAGCGGTCGCCGCCGTTGGCGTCGGGATGGAAGCGTTTCACCAGCGCCTTGTACTGCGCCTTGATGGCGGGGCCCTCCGCCCCCTCTTCGAGGCCCATCACGTCGAGGGCTCGGCGCACCGTGGCGGTGCGGCGGGGTTTTTCCGGCTCCGGCTGGCGGGCGCGGCGGCGCCCGTCGCCGACGCCGGCACCCCGCAGGATGCCGAGCGGATCGACATAGGCCCAGTCCCGGGTCGGCTCCTCGGCCGGCTTGCCCTGGCCGGCGGGGTTCACCCCCATGGCCCAGGTCGGGCGGTGCCCGATGATCGCGTCCTTCTGAAAGGCCTGGACGGCGGCATCGTTCATGCCGTCGAAGTAGTTGTAGCTCGCGTTGTAGGCGCGGACGTGGTCGATGCAGAACCGCCAGTACTGGCCTTCCGCCTTCCGCCCCTTCGGCGCACGGTGCAGGCCCGGCTGCGTGCAGCCCTGAGCCTCGCACGTGCCGTCGGCTGCGGGCTTCGGCTCGTCGCAGGACGGTTTTCTGATCCGGATGCTGTCGAACAGGCGCGAGTTGAGATCCATGACGGGCCGATTATGAGGGGGCAAACCGGAGACACAAGGGCACCGGGCCTGATGACGCATGCGCGGGATCGGGCTTGACGGATGCCGGTGAATTAGAGGTGAGGGCGCGATGGCTGACGAGACCGGTGAAGACGACACCCTGCGGGGCTGGATGGAGACGAAACTGCGCGCGGAACTTGCGCCGGCACACCTCGACGTGATCGACGAATCGCATCTGCATGCCGGCCATTCCGGGGCCCGGCCGGGGGGCGAGACCCATTATCGGCTCGACATCGTCGCCGCAGCGTTCGAGGGCAAGAGCCGCGTGGAGCGGCACCGCTTGGTCAATGCCCTGCTGGACGATGCCTTCAAGCGCGGCCTGCATGCCCTGGCTTTGCGCGCCCGGACTCCGGCCGAGGCCGCCTGAACCCGGGCCGCGCCGGTTCGGCGCGGCCGACCGGGATGAGAGGACATGGCGATCGTGGTTCCGGCGCGCATCCCAAAGATCACCGTTTGCCTGCACATGTCGGTACCAGGCCGTCGCCCGGGCGGCTGCCCTCTGCCGGCCCCGCACCGGGGCGTGGACCGGAGGCCGTCATGTCCCTGCGGGTGAACGCGCGGATCGCCATCGCAGACGACGAGATCGAGCTGTCGTTCATGCGCGCCTCCGGGGCGGGCGGACAGAATGTCAATAAGGTCGAGACCGCGGTCCAGCTGCGCTGGTCGGTCCTGGCCTCGCCCTCGGTCGATGAGCGGGTCAAGGCGAACCTGTACAAGCTCGCCGGCCGGCGCCTGACCAAGGACGGCGTCCTGGTCCTGTCCGGGCAGCGGCACAGGACCCAGGAACGCAATCGCGCCGACGTGCTGCAACGGCTGGTCGATCTCGTGACCGAGGCGGCCAAGCCGCCGCCGCCGATCCGCCGCGCGACCAAGCCGACCAAGGGCTCGAAGGAGCGGCGGATCGGCGCCAAGAAGAGCCGCGCCGTGGTCAAGCAGGGGCGCGGCAGCTACCGAGATTCCGAGGGCTGAGCCGACCCGCTACCGTCGAGTGTGACATGCGGGCCGGCTCCAAATCCTCGATGGGGCGTGCACGCCCACGTCGAACCGGCGTTCATGGGAGCGATCGGCGAATCAGTGGATCGCGTCGATCACCTCCGCTTTCGGGCTCGCGTCGGGGGCGGGCGACGAGCCGGCGACCAGGGTGCTGCCGGGTTTGGCGATGGTGAGCGCGATCGCGATCAGCGCCAGGACGGCCGCGAGGCCGGCGGGGAACAGGAAGGCGGATTCGCCGTAGCGGATGTCGAGCAGACCCCCCAGCACCGCGCCGGTGCTGAGGCCGGCCCAGAGTGGCGCCTGGATCCAGAACGAGGGCGCCACCGTGCCGAGCAACAGGTTGGCGCAGCCGGTCCCGAACCGCACCACTGCGCCGGTGACGTAGGTCAGCGCCAGAGAGCGGCCGGCCTCGTCCTGCAGGGTCGCGTTCTGGAGCCCCAGGGCCAGGACGATCGGGTAGGCGTGCAGCGGGTAGGCGAAGGTGCCCCAGGGCATCAGCAGGCCGCCCGCCAGCAGCAGCGCCTGGAGCGTCAGCAGGACAGCGAGACGCCAGCGCCCGACCCAGGCGGCGATCAGGGTCCCCAGGAAGGCGCCGAAGCAGAACAGGCTGATGGTGCTGGCGACCCGGGTGACGTTCTCCCAATCGCCGTTCGACACCGCCACGCCGAAGCGCGTGGTGTTGCCCGACATGAACGACATGAACAGCTGCGAGAATTCCAGGAAGCCGATGGAATCGGCGCAGCCCGCGAGCGTCGCCAGCGCGATGGCGAAGAAGATCCGCGTTCGAGGATCCGCCGGAAACGAGCGGTCCGCTGGCAGGTCGGGCTTGCGCTCCTGTGCGCCGCCATCGTTCCCGCCGCCGAAATCCGCCATGCCCATCCCCGATTTTACCGCCGCGCTTGATGCGGCCGACTGACAATGGACGAAGAGCCGGGCGGTTTCATGCCGCAGTGCGGCGCAACACAACGACGCGGCCCGGCACCGGCCGGCCGCCTTCCCGCCGGACATCGGCCGGATGCAGGGTCAGGATGTCCAGGGCCGCCCGGGAGGCCGAAGCGGCGATGTGGGAGTCGGCATGGGCGTAGCGCCCGTCGGAACCTAGAACGGCGCCGTCGCCGTCATGGGATTGCACCGTGAAGGCCGCGAGGCCGCACGGCTTCAGGACCTGGGCGATCCCCTCCAGCACGGGCGCGAGGTCCCCCACGTAGATCAGCACGTCCGCGGCGAGGCACAGATCGGCGGAAGCCCGTTGTTCGTCCGCCAGGAACGCCGCCAGATCGCCCTCGGCCAAGCGGTCGTAGAGCGGAACGCCGTGATGCGTCTTGGTCCGGGCCAGCGCCAGCATCCCGGGAGAGAGATCGACCCCGGTGAGGTGCCCGACCCGGTCGCGGATCGCCGCACCCATCAGGCCGGTGCCGCAGCCGAGATCGAGCGCCGCATCGAACCGCGCTGGTTCTGCGGGCAGGGCGTCCAGGACGAGCTGCGGGCCGACATAGCCCAGCCCGTCGACGAGGTGGCGCTCGAAGCGCGGGGCGTAGCCGTCGAACAGGGCCCGGACATAGGCCGGCGACAGGGCCGGCAGGCCGCCGCCTTCCCCTAGGCGAACGAGGTGCGCCCGTACGCCGAGGGTGTCGTCGGGGTCGATGTCGAGGGCGCAGGCATAGGCCCGGGTCGCGGCCGCCCGCAGCGCCGGATCGTCCCCGCGGACGGCCAGCCCCTCCCGGGCGCGGCCCAGCAGCAGCCAGGCCGGGGCGTAGCGGGGGGCGATCTCCAGCGCCTGCTCGGCGAGATCCGCGGCCCCGGAGAAGTCGTGGTCGGCGAGGCACGCCTCCGCGTAGCGATAGCGGCGGTCGGCGAGGAGGTCGCCGGAACTGTGGTGCGTGGCCATGCGTCTGCCGGGTCGGGGGCGCCTATATACTAGGCCCACCGGCGGACTCCACCGGCAGCAACGGGCCCGATGCCGACACGCGCGAGCGACCTCCTCACCCTGACCCGCGAGGGCCTCTACTGCCCGCTCGGCGGCTTCCACGTCGATCCGACCTGGCCGGTGGAGCGGGCCCTGATCACTCACGGCCATGCCGACCACGCCCGGGCCGGCCACGGCCATGTGCTGGCGACCCCCGAGACCCTGCGGATCATGGCGGTGCGCTACGGCGAGGATTTCTGTCGCCAGCGCCAGGAGGCCCGGCTCGGCGAGGCTCTGCGCGTCGGCGACGTCACGGTGCGCTACGCGCCCGCCGGCCACGTGCTCGGCTCGGCGCAGATCGCCATCGAGCGGGACGGCGTCCGCGTCGTGGTCTCGGGCGACTACAAGCGCGCGCCGGACCCGACCTGCCTGCCCTTCGAGGTGGTGCCCTGCGACGTGTTCATCACCGAGGCGACCTTCGGCCTGCCGGTCTTCACCCATCCAGACACACGCGACGAGGTCCGCAAGCTCATGGCCTCGGTGGCCCTGTTCCCGGAGCGCGCCCACATCGTCGGCGCCTACGCGCTGGGCAAGACGCAGCGGGTGATGGCGCTGCTGCGCGAGGAGGGCTGGGATCGCCCGATCCACCTGCACGGAGCGATGGAGAAGCTGACCGAGCTGTACAAGCGCGAGGGCATTCCCCTGGGCGATACCCCGAAGGTCGTGGCCGCCGACCGCAAGGACCTGCACGGCGCCATCGTGATCTGCCCGCCGAGCGCGATGCAGGACCTGTGGTCGCGAAAATTCCCCGATCCGGTGACCTGCTTCGCCTCAGGCTGGATGCGGGTGCGCGCCCGTGCCCGCCAGAAGGGCGTCGAGCTACCGCTGGTGATCTCCGACCATTCCGACTGGCCGGACCTGTGCCGCACGATCCGCGATACCGGCGCCGAAGAGGTCTGGGTGACGCACGGCCAGGAGGACGCCCTGGTGCATTGGTGCGGCACGCAAGGCATCAAGGCGAAACCGCTCCACCTGCTGGGCTACGGCGACGACGGCGAGGCGGAGCCGGCCCAGGTCGACGCCGCCGAGCCGGAGGTGGCGGCGTGAACGACTTCGCCCATCTCCTCGACCGCCTCGCCTACGAGCCGCGCCGCAACGCCAAGCTGCGCCTGCTCCAGGACTTTTTCGCGCGCACGCCGGATCCGGAGCGCGGCTACGCGCTGGGCGCCATGACCGGCACGCTGAATTTTCGCGAGGCCAAGCCGGCCCTGATCCGCGGTCTCGTGGAGGAACGCATCGACCCGGTGCTGTTCCGGCTGTCGCACAACTATGTCGGCGATCTCGCCGAGACCACGGCGCTGATCTGGCCGGTGCCGCGGGATCTCCCTCCCCCCTCTGCGGGGGAGGGTGGCCCCCGAAGGGGGTCGGGAGAGGGGCAGCGCGACGATTCAGAATATGAGGCCGGTCGCGACTCGTCCGGCACCGTCGCTCCCCTCTCCCGACCCGGCCTTACGGCCGGCCCACCCTCCCCCGCAGGGGGGGGAGGGAACGCGCACGCTGGCCTCGGCCACAACAACCCGCCCCCGCACGTCCCGACCCTCGCCGAGGTCGTGGAGACCCTGGCGACGATCCCGAAGCGGGAGCTGCCCCGACATCTGGCCGAATGGCTCGACGCCCTCGACGAGACCGGGCGCTGGGCGCTCTTGAAGCTCGTCACCGGCAACCTGCGCGTCGGCGTCTCGGCGCGGCTGGCCAAGACCGCGGTCGGCGCGCTCGGCGGCCATGAGGCGGATGCGGTCGAGGAGGTCTGGCACGGGCTGACGCCGCCGTTCGAGACCCTGTTCGCCTGGGTCGAGGGCCGGGCCGAGCGGCCTGAGACCCTGAACCCGGCGCCGTTCCGGCCGCCGATGCTGTCGCATCCGATCGAGGAGGAGGCCGATCTCGAGAAGTTCGAGGCGGAGGCCTTTTCTGCGGAGTGGAAATGGGACGGCATCCGCGTCCAGCTCGTCGGCGGGCGCGACCGGGCTGGCGCCCAGGTCACCAAGGTCTATTCCCGCACCGGCGAGGACATCACCGGGGCGTTCCCGGATCTCGCCGAGGCGATCACCTTCACGGGGACTCTGGACGGCGAGCTGCTGATCCTGCGCGAGCGCCGGGTCCAGAGCTTCAACGTGCTGCAGCAGCGCCTGAACCGGAAGGCCGTGACGGGAAAACTCCTGGAGGAATTCCCCGCCCATGTCCGGGCCTACGACCTCCTGACACTCGACGGCGACGACCTCCGGGCGGAGCCGTTCGCGGACCGCCGGGAGAAGCTGGAAGCCCTGGTCACCCGCCTCGACCATGCCCGGATCGATATCTCCCCCGTGGTCCCATTCGCGGATTGGGAGGCGCTCGCCGCCGCCCGGGCCGATCCGGCCTCCGTGGGCGCCGGCGAGGATGCCGACGCGATCGAGGGCGTGATGCTCAAGCGCCGCAACAGTCCCTACCTACCGGGTCGCCCGAAAGGCCCCTGGTGGAAGTGGAAGCGCGAGCCCCATATCGTCGACGCGGTGATGATGTACGCCCAGCGTGGCCACGGGAAGCGCTCGTCGTTCTACTCGGACTACACGTTCGGGGTCTGGCGGGAGGCGCCCGAGGGCGGCGACGAGCTGGTGCCGGTGGGCAAGGCCTATCACGGCTTCACCGATGCCGAGCTCGCCAAGCTCGACCGCTACGTCCGCAACAACACCACCAAGCGGTTCGGGCCGGTGCGCGAGGTCACCCACGGGCACGAGGCCGGCCTGGTGCTGGAAATCGCTTTCGAGGGCGTGCAGCGCTCGACCCGGCACAAGTCCGGCGTGGCGATGCGCTTCCCCCGGGTCAGCCGCATCCGCTGGGACAAGCCCCCCGCGGAGGCCGACCGGATCGACGTGCTGGAGCGGATCCTGGCCCGCGGCGAGCGCGAGATCGCGCCGGGGGCTACGCTGACGGAGACGGATGCATGAGGCAGAGCAGGATCGGTCCGGTGGAACCGCTGGCTTCCGGCGCGGTGGAGCGCCACGCGAGCGGCCGCCTGACCATCGCGACCCAGGGGCCGGGCTTCACGGATTTCACCGGGGCGGTGGCAGAGTTCGTGTGCGGCAGCGGCATCCGGGACGGGCTCGTCACGGTGTTCTGCCGGCACACCTCGGCCTCGCTGACCATCCAGGAGAATGCCGACCCGGACGTGCAGACCGACCTGCTGACCGCGCTCGACGGCTTCGCCCCGCGCGGCGCCCATTATGTCCACGGTGCCGAGGGACCGGACGACATGCCGGCCCATATCCGCACGCTGGTCACCGATTCCGCCCTGAGCATCCCCCTGGTCGAGGGGAGGCTGGCCCTGGGCACGTGGCAGGGGATCTATCTGATCGAGCACCGCGACCGGCCGCACCGGCGTGAGATCGTTGTGAGCGTTATCGGGGCCTGAGCCCAGAGATCCATGTTCGGTCCAATCCTGGCAGCGGTCGAGCAGCAACATTCGCTGACACACCGCCGATTAACCCTGCTGCGCGTCTATAGGCCCGTCTAGGATCGGTTTTTGGGCCGGTCTCGGGAATGGAGACCCCGATGAGCCTTTACGACGCGCTTTCAAACTCGATCTCCGGCGCGTCGGCACAGTCCTACGCCCTCAACAACATCTCCGGGAATATCGCCAACACCCAGACGGCGGGGTTCAAGACCACGGAGACGAGCTTCGCCGACATGCTGGCTCAGACGTCGGCCAAAGCGCAGACGAGCGGCGGCGTCTCGACCAGCACCCGCGACACCCTTGGGATCCAGGGGACGGTCCAGTCCACCGGGGTCGCGACCAACCTCGCCATCTCGGGCAACGGCTACTTCGTGGTCCGGTCGAACACTGGCACGCCGGAGAGCCCGAGCTTCACGGGCGAGACCGCCTATACCCGGCGCGGCGATTTTTCCCCGGATTCGAGCGGCTACCTGGTCAACGGCGCGGGCTATTACCTGTTCGCCGGTCCCTCGGCGACCGCGCCGGTCCAGGTCCCCACCGGGGCGGACACCCTGGCGAGCCTGACGGTCTCGCCCGCGGGCACTCTCACCGGCACGGGCGCGGATGGCAGCACGCAGCCGCTCGGTTCGCTGACGCTGGCGCAGTTCGGCGGCCAGGACAACCTGACCTCCCTCGACGGCGGCACCTACGTAGCCAACGGCCGGTCCGGCGCGCCGAGCTTCGGGTTCGCCGGCGCGACCATCGCGGCTGGTTCGGTTGAGCAGTCGAATGCCGGCATCTCGGACCAGTTCTCCAAGATGATCGAGACCCAGCAGGCCTACACGGCCAACACCAAGGTGATGAGCGCCGCCGACCAGATGCTGCAGGACGCCATCGCGATGGATGTCTGAGGCCCGAAGGCGCGCCTCACAAGAACTTCAGCGGGTCCGTCTCCGGCGGGGGTGGGGCGACGTCGTTGCGGTTCCACCAGCCGCCGCCGAGCGCCACGAACAGGGCCGCGCTGTCGCCGTACTGGGTGGCGCGGGCGCCGGCCGAGGTGACCAGCGCCGAGAGATAGCCCTGCTGGGCGATCAGCACCTGCGTCGAGGTGACGGCGCCGGCCGTGTACTGCTTGCGGATCAGCCCGAGGCTCTGGTTGGTGGCGCTGACCGCGGCATCGGCGGCGGCCACCGCCTTGGCGTCGGCCTGGAGCGCCCGCAGGGCGTCGGCGACGTTCTGGAAGGCGGTAATCACCGTCGCCTTGTACTGCGCCTGCGCCTGGGTCAGCGTCTCCTCCGCCGCCCGCTGGCGCCGGAACAGGGTGCCGGCGTCGAAGATCGGCGCGGTCGCCTGACCGATGATGGTGAAGAACGCCGCCCCAGGATTGGTCACCTGCGCGAGCCGCACGGCGCTGGAACCGCCGGTGGCGGTCAGGCTGAATTGCGGCAGGCGGTTGGCCACGGCGACGCCGATGCTGGCGCTCGCCTGCTGGACCAGGGCCTCGGCCGCCTTCACGTCGGGGCGCTGCTGCACGAGGCGCGAGGGCAGGCTCACCGGCAGCTTGGTCGGCAGGCGCAGGGCCGAGAGCTGGAAGGTCTCCGAGACCTCGTCGGACGGCAGCCGCCCGGCCAGCGCGGTGAGCAGGTTGCGCTGCTGCGCCAGCTGCTTCTCCAGGGGCGGCAGCAATTGCTGCGACAGGGCGAGCGCCGCCTGCTGCTGGACCACGTCGGCCCCGGCGATCTGCCCGAGCGAGAGCTGCTTGTTGAACAGCTGCAGCACCTCGGTCTGCGCCTGGATCACCTTGCGGGTGGCGTCGATCTGCGCCCGCAGGGCCGCCTCCTGGATGGCGGCGGCGACGACGTTGCCGGTGAGGCTGAGATAGGCCGCTTCCAACTGGAAACGCTGGTTCTCGGTGGTGGCCTCCAGGGACTCGATCTGGCGCCGGTTCCCGCCGAACACGTCGGGATTGTACGCGACCACCGCCTGCGGCGTGGAGAGGCTGTAGAGGTACCGGCTCTCGTTGTTGAGCGGCGATTGCAGGTCGAGGCCCGGCGCCAGGATGCCCTGGGCCTGCGGGGTCGCGGTCAAGCTCGGGTAGAGCGTGCCCTTCTGGGCCAGCACGTTCTGCTGCGCGATCCGGAGCGAGGCCTGCGCCGCCTCAAGGGTCGGATTGTTCGCGAGCGCCTGCTCGACCAACTGGTTGAGCGCCTTCGAGTGGAACAGGGTCCACCACTGGCCGGGGATGTCGGCGCCGGAGACGAAGCTCTGGTCCGCCGAGCCGCCCTGGCGGGTGCGGATGTTGTCGGCGGCCGACGGGTTCTTCAGCGGCTCCTTGGTGTAGCGGCCGACCGGCGGCGCCTCGGGCGGCACGTAGTTCGGGCCGACCGCGCAGGCCGACAGCGACAGCGCCGCCGCCAGGATGGCGGCCGCGCGACCGCACCGGTTCGGCGCCAACTCCACCATCATGCCCCCGAAACCCCTCCTGCGGTAGAGCGTCCCGGCGCACGGCCAAGTCAATCCGACGGCGGCGCGATCCCGCGCGCCGGACCGGCGCTGTGGTGTTCCGGTCACGTGTCGCCCCCCGGCTCGCGCCGCCCCGATCCGACTCATGCCGCGGCCCGATGCTCCGTCCGCGCCCGCGCGTTCGGGTTCGGTCGGCGCCGGGAGAACAGCGAGATCAGCACCGGCACCACCACCAGGATCAGGTTGGGCGCCAGGATGATGCCGCCGACCACCACCAGGGCCAGCGGCTTCTGCACCTGCGAGCCGATGCCCGTGGATACCGCCGCCGGCAGCAGGCCGACGCAGGCGGCCACGCAGGTCATCATCACCGGGCGCATGCGCACGATCGCGGCGTTCCACACCGCCTCCTTGCGCTGCCAGCCCTCGTCGAGGAGCTGGTTGTAGTAGGCCAGGAGGATCACGCCCTCCATGGTCGAGATGCCGAACAGCGCGATGAAGCCGATCGCCGCTGAAATCGAGAACGGCGTGCCGGTGAACGACAGGGCGAAGATGCCGCCGATCATCGCCATCGGGATCACCGAGAGCGTTAGCAGCATATCCGCCACGGACGAGAAGTTGATGAACAGCAGAAGCGCGATCAGCAGCAGGGTGACCGGCACGACCAGGCTCAGCCGGGTCGCGGCATCCTTGAGGTTGGTGAACTGCCCGACCCATTCCATCCGGTAGCCCGGGGGCAGGTCCACCGCCTCGGCGACCTTGCGCTGGGCCTCGATCACCGCGCTGCCGAGGTCGCGCCCGCGCACCGAGAACTTCACCGGGATGTAGCGCTCCTGGTCCTCGCGGTAGATGAACGAGGCGCCCGAGACGAGATCCACGTCGGCGATCTCGGAGAGCGGCACCTGGATCACGCCGCCATTGGGGTTCTGGGCGCCCACCGCGATGTTGCGGATGCCGGCGAGCGACGAGCGGTATTCCTTGGCGAGCCGCACCCGCATGGAGAAGTGGCGGTCCGAGCCGTACTCGTAGAGGTCGCCCGCGGTCTGGCCGCCGATCGCGGCCTGGATCGTGGTGTTCACGTCGCCGATCGACAGGCCGTAGCGGGCGGCCTTGTGGCGGTCGACGTCGATCCGCACGGTCGGCTGGCCGAGGGATTCGAACACCGCGAGGTCGGTGATGCCGGGCACCGTGGCGAGCGCTGCCTTGGCCGCGTTGGCGGTCTTGGTGAGCTGGGCGAGGTCGCTGCCGTAGATCTTGACCGAGTTCTCGCCCTTCACGCCCGAGGCCGCCTCCTGGACGTTGTCCTCGATATACTGTGAGAAGTTGAACTCGATCCCGGGAAACTCTGCTTCGAGCTTCTTGCTCAGGTCGTGGATCAGCGTGTCCTTGTCGAGGCCCTTGCGCCATTCGTCGATCGGCTTGAGCGGCGCCAGAATCTCGACGTTGAAGAACCCGGTGGCGTCGGTGCCGTCGTTGGGCCGGCCCTGATGCGAGATCACCGTGACGACTTCCGGGACTTCCTGGAAGATCTTGCGCAGGCGCTGGACGTAGGCGTTGCCGGCCTCCAGCGAAATCGAGGACGGCATGGTGCCGCGCACGTAGAGGTTGCCCTCCTCGAGCCGGGGCAGGAATTCCAGGCCGAGGTTCCGGGCCGCCAGCCCCGAGACCAGCAGCACCGCCAGCATGACCGAGAGCGCCAGAACCCTGTTCTTCAGGCCGAAGGCCAGGATGCGCTCGTGCCCGGCGCGCAGGACCCGCACGATCAGGGTGTCGCGCTCCTCCAGCTTCCGGGGCAGGATCAGCGCCGACAGGGCCGGCGACACCGTGAAGGTCGCGAGCAGGCCGCCGACCAGCGCGTAGGCGTAGGTCTTGGCCATCGGCCCGAAGATGTGGCCCTCGACGCCGCTCATCGTGAAGAGCGGCAGGAAGCCGAGGATGATGATGATCGCCGAGAAGAAGATCGCCCGGTTCACCTCGATGCCCGCGATGGCGATGGTGCCGAGCCGGCCCTCGAGCCCCCCGGGCGCCTCCTGACCCTTGGTATGCTCGGGCTCGGCGAGGTGGCGGAACACGTTCTCGACCATGATCACCGTGGCGTCGACGATCAGGCCGAAATCGATCGCGCCGAGCGACAGCAGGTTGGCCGAATCGCCCCGCACCACCAGGATCAGGATCGCGAAGCCGAGGGCGAACGGGATCGTGGCGGCCACGATGATCGCGCTGGTGAGCGAGCCGAGGAACAGCCACTGCACGATGAACACCAGCACCACCCCGAAGACGAGGTTGTGCATCACCGTATGGGTCGTGGTGTGGATCAGGCCCGAGCGGTCGTAAATCCGCTCGATCTTCACGTCGGGCGGCAGGATCGTCGAGTTGTTGATCTTGTCGATCTCGGCCTCGACGCGCTCCAGGGTCGGCAGACTCTGGCCGCCGCGGCTCATGAGCACGATGCCCTCGACCACGTCGGACTGGTCGTCGTGGCCGACGATGCCGAGGCGGGGGGCGTTCGACACGCGGACCTCCGCCACGTCCCGCACCAGCACCGGCGTGCCGTTGACGAGGCTGATCATCGTGTCCTTGATGTCGTCCATGTCGCGGATCAGGCCGATGCCGCGCACCACCGCGGATTGCTGGCCGACATTCAGCGTCTGGCCGCCGACATTGATCGAGGCGTTGTTCAGCGCAGTGGTCAACTGGACCAGCGTCAGGCCCTGGGCCTGCAGGCGGTTCAGGTCGACCGCGACCTCGTATTCCTTGGCCTTGCCGCCGAAGGCGGTCACGTCGGTGACCCCCGGGATCGCCTTGAACCGGCGCTGCAGCACCCAATCCTGCAGGGTCTTCATGTCCATGGGCGAGTAGCCCGCCGGGCCGACCAGCTTGTAGCGCATGATCTCGCCCACCGGGCTCGTCGGCGAGATCTGCGGCGTGGCGCCGTTGGGCAGGCTCGGAGCCTGCGACAGGCGGTTGAGCACCCGCTGCAACGCCTGTTCGTACGTGTACTCGTAGTTGAACTGGACCTTCACGTCGGACAGGCCGAACAGCGAGATCGTGCGCACCACCTGGGCGTTGGGGATGCCGGCGAGCGCCACCTCCAGGGGAATCGTGATGTAGCGCTCGATCTCGTCGGCGGACTGGCCCGGGTTCTGGGTGATCACGTCGACCAGTGGCGGCACCGGGTCGGGATAGGCCTCGATGTTGAGCTGCGTGTAGGCGCCGTAGCCGATGCCGAGCATCACCACGAACAGCAGCACCACCAGCACGCGCTGGCGCAGCGAGAAGACGATCAGGCTGTTCATCGCCCGGGATTCCCGCTCAGGACGCCTTGTCGCCGGTGGCCGCCCGGTCGATGAACAGGGCCCCCCGGGTCACGATTTGATCGCCCGCCTGCAGGCCCTCGACGACCTGGGCGTTGTCGCCGTTGATGACGCCGAGCTTGATGTCGCGCGCCTCCACGGCGCCGTCCTGGCGGGCGACCCAGACATGGGTGCGGTCGCCCTCGTACACGATCGCGGCCACCGGTACGCTCGGGCTCGGCTCGCCCTTGCCGGTGATGATCGTATAGGTGGCAAACATCTCCGGACGCAGCACCCGGTCCGGGTTGTCGACCTCGCTGCGCACGGCGAGGCGCCGCGTGGCCGGGTCCAGGCTCGCGGCCATGTAGTTCACCCGGGCCTTGAACACGCGCGCGCCGAAGCCCGCCACCTTCGCCTCGACTTCCTGGCCGATGCGGATCTTCGGGATCTCGCTCTCGCGCACGTTGGCGACGAGCCACACCGTGGACAGGTCGCCGATCACGAAGACCGGGTCGCTCGAAGCCGAGAGGAACTGCCCGGTGCCGACCTTGCGTTGGACGATCGTGCCGGCGATCGGCGCCCGGATCTGGGTCTCCGGGCTCAGGCGGCCGTTCTTCTCGTAGGCAGCGATCTCGGCGTCGGACTTGCCGAGCAGCCGCAGGCGGTTCTTCACAGCGTCGAGGGACGCTTCCGCGGTCTTGAGGTCGCTCTGGGCGGCGATGACGTCGTTCTGCGCGGACTGGTAATCCTTCAGCGCCACCGCGTGGGCCTGGAACAGCTCCTGCTGGCGCGCCGCGATGGTCTGGTCGAGCTTCAGCAGGGCCTGCTGCTTCTGGAGGTTGTTAAGGGCCGCCTGGTAGTCGTTCTGCGCCTGGACCATGTCGGTGGCCTCGAGCGTCAGCAGCACGTCGCCGGCTTTCACGTCGTCGCCCGCCCGGGCCAGAACCTTGGTCACCCGGCCCGCATAGGGCGAGACCACCGGCACGTTGTCGTCGTCGTTGAGCGCGATCCGCCCTTCCGCGGAGCCCTCCGGGCGGAACACCTGGGTCGCCACCGGCAGGATCTCGAAGGCGGCGCGCTGCTCCTTGGTCGGGCGGAACACCCGCTCGACGGCGCCGGCCTTCTCGACCTCGATCCCCGCATCGGGGTTGCCCGCTCCGAACAGCGCCGCGACGAGTCCCGAGGCGGCCTCGCGGGCACGGTCCGAGAACGCGAGCGCCAGGCCGCCCGCGGCCACGAGCAGCACGAGCACGATCAAGAGCCGCGGCGGGCCGCGCCTGCGCGCGGGACCGGCGCGGGTCTCGTCCTGGTCAATCGGATTGCGGGCGTCCATGCGAAAAGTCTTCTGGGGCCGGGCGAAGGAACCGGGATGGCGGACGAGGTACGATTCGCGCAAGAACTCCGTCCGCTTCAATGCGATCGGTGGCGCTTTTCTAAGGCAGCCGCCCCGCGGCGACTCAGGGGGCGTCGCGTCCCTAGAGCAAAGCTTGACTGATCCGCAATCGATTGGGAGGCCCTGGTCGCGAAACCGTGTGGCTCCGTCTTCCTTCGCCGGGATTTGTTACAATATGACAACGCTCGCGGGCCAGCAGCCCCGAGTCCATCCCGCAGATCCGATCGAAGAATCCGCCATGACCGACATGAGTTCTGCTTCCGCCCCATCGGGTTCGACCGCCGGCAAGATTCCGGTGACCGTACTCACCGGCTATCTCGGCGCCGGCAAGACCACGCTGCTCAACCGGATCCTCACGGAAAATCATGGCAAGCGCTACGCCGTGATCGTCAATGAGTTCGGCGAGATCGGCATCGACAACGACCTCGTCGTCGGCGCGGACGAGGAAGTGTTCGAGATGAACAACGGCTGCGTCTGCTGCACGGTGCGCGGCGACCTGATCCGGATCATGGACGGCTTGGTGAAGCGCCGGGGCAAGTTCGACGCGATCATCGTCGAGACCACCGGGCTCGCCGACCCGGCCCCCGTCGCCCAGACCTTCTTCGTCGACCAGGATGTCGGCGATGCCGCCCGTCTCGACGCGGTGGTGACGGTCGCTGACGCCAAGTGGCTGTCCGACCGCCTGAAGGATGCCCCGGAGGCCAAGAACCAGATCGCCTTCGCGGACGTGATCCTGCTCAACAAGAGCGACCTCGTCTCGCCGGCCGATCTCGACCGGGTCGAGGCCGAGATCCGCGGCATCAATCCGCTGGCCACGCTCCACCGCACCCAGAACTGCGCCGTGCCCCTGGAGGCCGTGCTGGAGCGCAACGCCTTCGATCTCGACCGCATCCTGGAGGTCGAGCCCGAATTCCTGGAGGAGGGCCACCACCACCATCACGATTCCGAGATCCAGTCGATCTCGGCGAAGATCGACGGCGCGGTCGATCCGGAGAAGTTCATGCCCTGGATCTCGAACCTGACCCAGGTCCAGGGGCCCGACATCCTGCGCTGCAAGGGCATCGTCGCCTTCCCGAACGAGCCCAAGCGCTTCGTCTTCCAGGGCGTGCACATGATCCTCGACGGCGATGTCCAGGGGGATTGGCGCGCGGACGAGCCCCGGGTGTCCCGGGTGGTGTTCATCGGCCGCAACCTCGACCCGGTGGCGATCCGCGAGGGATTCGAAGCCTGTCGGGTCTGACCGGGGGTCGCCTGGGTCGGCCCGAACACGCGCCGTCGGCAGCTTCGGGTTGCCGGGGGCGCCAAACGGCGTCTGTCAACGCCTGTATATCGACCGGCTACCGGAGCGATTATCCTTGAGATAGCGTATCGGATCGACTCGATACCGACCCGAGGGCTATTCGCTATGGTACGTCTGCTTCTGACCGTCGCCGCCGTGCTCGCTTGCGGTGCCGGAGCGTTCGCCACGCCGGCGGCGGCCCTGTCAGCCAAGGATTGCTCGACCAAGTATCAGGCGGCCAAGCAAGCCGGGACGCTCAACGGCCAGAAATGGAACGACTTCCGCAAGGCGGAATGCGGTGCCGATGCGTCCGGCACGACGGCCAACACGGTGCCGAACCCGGTTGCACCGGGCGCGACCAAGACCGCTGCCCCCGCTCCGGCTCCCGCGCCGGTCGCCCCGGCAGCGAGGCCACCGGCCGCCGGCACCGCTGCTTACCCGTCCGCCGTCGATCCGAAATATGCGAGCGAATCCGCCGGCAAGGCCCGGATGCATACCTGCCTCGACAGCTACAACGCGGCCAAGTCCGCCGGGACGCTGGGCGACGCGAAATGGATCCAGAAGGGCGGCGGCTACTACTCGGTCTGCAACAAGCGGCTGAAGGGCTGACGACGAGCCCGATCAGCCGCGAAGCCGATTCTCAACCATTGGATGTCATGGACATCGGTGCGGGCCTGCGTAACCGGCCCGCGGAGTCCGCGTATCCATGGCTCAAACCGCAGCGCCCGGCATCCCGGTCCCGGCAGGCTTCGCCTCCGGGATCCCGCTCCTCGCGGTCGTCCGCGGGCTGGCCAAGGCGCTGTTTGCGGCCTTCATCTTCTTCGCCTGCTTCGCGTTTTCGGAGACCTCGCCCTACGACGCGGTGGCGATCCCGACGATCCTGCTGTGGCTCTGCCTCGGCGTGCGCCTGCACCGGGGGGCGGTGCCGCTGCTGGCGCTGCTGCTGCTCTACCTGGGGGCGATCGTCATCGCCCTGTTCCCGTACCTGAACGAGGAGGTCCCGGTCACCTGGACGATCCAGCTGATCTACCTCGTGGTCACCTGCATCTTTTTCGCGATGTTCTTCTCGGAGGACACGCAGGCCCGGATGGAGCTGGCGCTCAAGGCCTACACGGTGAGCTGCGTGTTCTCGGCGGCGCTCGGCATCGTCGGCTACCTGCAATGGCTCGGGATCGAGGACCTGTTCTACAAGTACGACCGCGCCTCGGGCACCTTCCAGGACCCGAACGTGTTCGGCTCGTTCCTGACTTTGGGTGCCCTCTACCTGATGCACGGGCTGCTCACCGGCTCGGCCCGGCGCCCGCTGGTGTCGCTCGCCGGCCTGCTGATCATCATGGCCGGCATCTTCCTGTCGTTCTCCCGGGGCTCCTGGGGCGGCAGCGTCGTGGCCGTGCTGCTGATGGTCGGCTCGGTCTATGCGGGCAGCGGCTCCGTCCGGCTGCGCCGCCGCATCGTGCTCCTGACGCTGGCGACCATGGTGCTCGGTACCATCGCGGTGATCGGCCTCCTGTCGGTCGAGCACGTGCACACGATGTTCGAGACCCGGGCGGCCCTGGCCCAGGACTACGACCAGGGCGAGACCGGCCGCTTCGGCAACCAGGTCCGGGGCCTGGCGATGCTGCTGGAGCGCCCGTTCGGCATGGGGCCGATGCATTGGCGGCTGGTCTTCGGACTGGAGCCGCACAATTCCTATATCGGCTCCTTCGCCAATGGCGGCTGGCTCGGCGGCGTGGTGTTCGTCGGCCTGGTGCTGGCCACCAGCTTCGTCGGCTTCCGCCTGCTGGTGCGGCCCTCGCCGGTCCGGGCGCATGCCCAGATCGTCTGGCCGGCGCTGCTGATGTTCTTCCTGCAGGCGTTCCAGATCGACATCGAGAAATGGCGCCACGTCTACATGATGCTCGGCATGGTCTGGGCCCTCGAAGCCGCGCGGCTGCGCATGCCCCGGATCGGCGCCAGGCCCGCTTGAAACGCGGTCACAGGCGGGTCATCGCACCTGCGAGGACGCTGGCGATTGCCGAACGGCATATTCGCACCCGGAGACCATAGGTGAAAGCACACCCGGACGATGAGGCGGCGCGGCTCGCGGCCTTGGACGCCCTCGGCATCGTCGGCACGCCGACCGAGCCGCATTTCGATGCCGTGTGCCGCACCGCCCGCCGCCTGTTCGGCGTGCGCAGCGCCTTCGTTGGGTTCCTCGACGACACCCGGCAATGGCTCAAGACGCCCTGCGCCGACGTGCCGACGACGATTCCGCGGGATCAGAGTCTCTGCCAGCACACGATCCGCAGCGACGCCATGCTGATCGTGCCCGATGCCCAGGCCGATCCGCGGTTCCGCGATCTCGCCCCTGTCGCTGCCCCGGGCGGGATCCGGTTCTATGCCGGCATCCCCCTGAGCCTGGCGCCGGGGCTCCGGATCGGCACGTTCTGCCTGATCGACTCGGAGCCCCGGGACGGGCTCTCGGAGGCGGACAAGGACGCGTTCCGCGACCTCGCCGAGATCGTGATCGCCCATCTCCGGCTGTCCGAGGCCGATGTGCGGCGCAGTCACGAGATGGCGCAGGCCGCGATCCGCGAGGCCCTGATCCGGGAGCAGCACCGCGAGATCAACGCCCGGTCCGAGGCGCAGGCGGCGGCCAACCACCAGCTCACCATGGCCGAGCAGCTCGCCAGCGTCGGCAACTGGCGCGTGGACCTCGCCGACGGGCAGCCGGTCTGGTCGGAGAGCCTCTACGCGATCGCCGGCCGCGATCCCCGGGGACCGGCGCCGGCGCTCCCCGCCTTCGCGCAGATCTATCACCCCGACGACCGGGAGCGGTTGGAGGGCATCGTCACGGACGCCATCGCCCGCGGCGCGAGCTTCGATTTCGAGGCCCGGCTGCTGCGGCCCGACGGCGAGGTCCGCGACGTGGTCGTGCGCGGCGTGTGCCGCGGCAAGAACCCTGTGACCGGCCTGATCGGCGTGCTCATCGACGTGACCGAGCGGCGGCGCGCCGAGGACGAGGTCCGCCGCAGCGAGCTGCGCTATCGCGGCCTCGCCGAGACCCTGCCGCTCTTGATCTGGACCATGCGGGTCGGCGACGGACAGGCCACCTACGCCAACGCGCAGTTCCACGCCTATTACGGGCCGATCGGGCTGGACCGGGCCGAGCGCCTCGCCCGCAACCACCCGGAGGACGCCGCCGCCATGGAGGCGGCCTGGCGCGAGGCGATCGCGACCGGGATCGGCTATGGCGGCCAGTGGCGGATCCGGCGGCACGACGGCGTCTACCGGTGGCACAAGATCTCGCTGATCCCGATCTATCTCGACCCGGCCGATGGCGCCGTGGTGGAATGGCTCGGCACCGCGCTCGACGTCGACGACATCGTCACCGCCCGGCTCGCCGTCGAGGAGGCGCGCGGGCTCTTAGGGATCGCCCTCGACGCGGCCGATGCCGGCACCTGGGACTGGGACATGCGCACGGGGTTCGCCACCCTGAGCCTCGAGAGCGCGCGCATGCACGGCCTGCCCGATACCGGCCGGGCGCACACGATGGCCGCGGCAGCCTGGACGGCGCTCCTGCATCCCGAGGATGCCGGCGATGTCTGGAACGAGATCCGGCGGGCGGTGGAGACCTCCTCCGCCTTCGTCGCCGAGTTCCGGGTCGGCGAGCGCTGGATCTACGCCCGCGGGCGCACGCAGTTCGGCCCCGAGGGCCAGCCCCAGCGCATGGTCGGGCTCCATCTCGACATCACCGAGCGCAAGGCGGCCGAGGCGGCCCTGCGGGACGCGACCCGGGACGCCGAGGCGGCGCGCGCCGAAGCCGAGCGGGCCAGCGCGGCCAAGAGCGAGTTCCTGGCCGCGATGAGCCACGAGATCCGCACGCCGCTCAATGGCATCCTCGGCTATGCCGACCTGCTCCTCGACGAGAGCGCCATCCGGGACGAGGATCGGCGGCGCCTGGAGCTGATCCACAGCTCGGGGGCGGCGCTCCTCACCGTGGTCAACGACATCCTCGACTTCTCGAAGATCGAGGCCGGCGAGCTGACCCTCGACCCGGTCGGCTTCCCGCTGGCGCAGATCGTGGACGATACGGTCTCGATCGTCCGGGGCAGCGCGCTCCGGAGCGGCCTGCGGATCGAGGCGGAGATCGATCCGGCGCTTCCGAGGGTCGTGGTCGGCGACCCCGGCCGCCTGCGGCAGGTACTGCTCAACCTGCTCAACAACGCCGTGAAGTTCACCCCCGAAGGCTCCGTCACCGTCACGGTGAAGCGGGAGGGTGAGGGCGTCGCGCCGGACGGCGGCCCCGGCGACGTGGTCCGCTTCGCGGTCACCGATACCGGCATCGGCATCGCGCCGGCGCAGCAGGAGCGTCTGTTCAAGCGCTTCAGCCAAGTCGACGGCTCGATCAGCCGGCGCTTCGGCGGCACCGGCCTCGGGCTGGCGATCTCCCGGCACCTCGTCACGCTCATGGGCGGTGAGATCGGCATGGAGAGCCGCGAGGGGGAGGGCTCGACCTTCTGGTTCCGCCTGGTTCTGCCGCGCGGCACCGAGGCCGTCGACGCGCTTCGCCGCGAGGCGGCGGCCTCACCGCCCCCGCCGGTCAAGGCGGCATCCCGGGCGCTCCCGGCCGGGCCGCCGGTGCGCCTGCTCCTGGTCGAGGACGTGCCGCTCAACCAGGAACTCGCCTGCGCGGTGCTCGAATCGCATGGCTACACCGTCGAGGTGGCCGGGGATGGCGGCGAGGCGATCGCCGCCGTGGGCCTGTCGGTGGCCGAGGGGCGCCCCTACGACCTCGTGCTGATGGATGTGCAGATGCCCGGCGTCGACGGGCTCACGGCTACGCGCCGGATCCGTGCCCTTGCGCCGCCGGCCTGCGACGTCCCGATCGTGGCGATGACCGCCAACGTCCTGCCGGCGCAGGTCGCGGAACTCCGCGAGGCCGGGATGGACGACCATGTCGGCAAGCCGTTCCGCCGGGCCGACCTGTTCGCCACGATCAGCCGATGGACCGCCCCAGGCGCCCGCCGGCCGGCGCGCCAGGAGGCGCCGCTGCGGACCGCGCCGGTCGATCCCGCGGTGCTCGACGCCGGGGTGCTCACCGACATGGAGGCGAGTTTCGGCACGGATCAGGTCGGCGCTCTGCTGGATTTGCTCGCCAACGAGCTGTCCGAGCGGTTCCGGCCGAGCGAGACCGACCGCCTCCAGATTGCCCACGACGCCCACGCCATGGTGGCGGCTGCTGGGCTGCTGGGCTTTGTCGGCCTGTCGAGCCTGTGCCGCGAAGTCGAGGCCGCCGCCCATGCAGGCGCCGACCTCGTGCCGCTGATCCGCCGCCTGGAGGTGCAGCGGGCCACGACGCTGCGGGCGATCCGCCAGCTGCGGGCGGCCTGACCCGGCCCTACGGCTCCTCTTCTGCCTCCGGCAGCGGATCGCCGGTCCAAGTCGTCGCGAAGGCGGCGAGCTGGCGCGCGTCCGCGAAGGCCGCCACGGTCACGTCCCGCTCGGCCGGCATCGCCCCCGGATAGGGGGCGAGCAGGACCCGCACCCGGGCGAGGCGGCCGCCGGGGGCGTTCGCCTCGATCCAGGCCTGCGCCTCGGGGGTGAGACGCTCCGGGCCGTCGAGGGCCCGGGCGTCGGCGCGCAGCACAACCACGTAGGTGCCGAGGCTCGGATCGGCGTGCTGGACTGCCTTGACGATATCGATCACGGGTTCTCCGCGAAGTCGTTGATCTGCACCTGGGCCTGGGCCGTGGTGAAGTTCGGGATGTCGGCGAAGATCTCCTCGCCATGGGCGGACGCGGCCTTCTTGAAGGCCTCGGCCGATTCGAAGGTCAGCAGCGCCATCACCTGAAACGGCGCCGCACCGCCATCCGGGGTGCCCGCGCCCTTGACCACCTTGGCGTCGTGAAGGCCCAGAGCCGACCAGCGCTCGCGCACCAGCGGCATGTGGTGCCCGAGATAATAGGCCATGTCGAAATTCGGGCCGGCTGGGTACATTACGCTGACCAGGATCATGCCGTTATCCTCCCTGTTGCGGCCCCCCTATCGCCGGGGTGCCGGTTGAGTCTTCGCATCGTCCCGACAGGTAGGTGCCGACTTTCGGGATGAGGCATCATCAAGAACTTAGAGCATTCTCCAACGAAGTAGGCGCCGGTTCGGCTTAGAAAATGCGGCACGCGCAAACATCTGGAGCACACTTCGTCTCACCGTGAACGGCTTTTGCTCTGAGGGCGGACGGATCACGAACACGGCGCTTTGGTGCCGGCGACGGCCTCGTCCAGAGTGGTTGTCCCAAACTTCAGGCCTGCGGCCGCTTCCCACACAGTGAGCCCAGCAGTGGCAGGGGCCTCGGCCTGGTGGAGGTGTCGGGCGTGACGACGGGCCGGATCGCGGGACCCCTTTCCATGTTCAGGGGGGCGATCACGCCGCCACCGCGAGCCGCACACCGAAGGCTTTCAGGACGCGCAACAAGGTATCCAGCGTGGGATTGCCGTTGTCACTGAAGGCTTTGTACAGCGCCTCGCGGCTGATCCCCGTCTCGCGGGCCAGTGCCGACATGCCGTGCGAGCGGGCTATGGTGTTCAACGCGCCCAGCACCTCTTCCGGAGTGCCGTCCTCGAGATAGGCGTCGAGATAGGCTGCAATGTCGGCCGGGGTTTTCAGCACCTCGGCTGCATCCCAAGGCTTGGTTTCCAGGGCCATCGTCAAACCTCCCGCGCCATAGCCTTAGCCCGTTCGATGTCCCGCGCCTGCGAGCCCTTGTCGCCGCCGCACAGCAGGATCACGACGACATCGCCGCGCAGGGTGTAATAAACCCTGTACCCACGACCGAACGAGAACCGCAATTCGCTGACACCATCGCCGACGGACTTGGCATCCCCAAGGTTACCCTGTGCGATACGGTCGATTCGCTTGGTGATCCGCGCCCGCGCCTGGACATCCTTCAATGCGGTCAACCAATCGATGAATTCGACGGTGCGGAGCACTTGGAACATGTCAGGATCCGTACACAGGGACCGGCGAAATGTAAACTATAGTTCACATTTCGCCGCACGGAACCATCTTGCCGACCTGTTCGACGTCCGCGTACGGTCGTCCTCCCCGTTGCGGCCCCGTGTCGCCTGGGTGCCGGTGATTGATCAGTGCAGCTTCACCCGCGACTCGGTGCGGCGGGTGAGCGCCCGGGCGAGGGCGTCGAGCGCCGTCTTGACGCTGCCGTGGAGCGCCCGCTCGTGCATCTTGTAGAGCGAGCGGTACATCATCCGGGCGAACAGCCCGGCGATCAGCATGTTCTTGCCCCGGACGAAGCCCATCAGGCTGCCCACCGTGGAATACTCGCCCAGCGACACCAGCGAGCCGAAATCCTTGTACTTGAACGGCTTCAGGGGCTTGCCGTCGATCTTGGCCTGGATCTGGCCGATCAGATGGCTGGCCTGCTGGTGGGCGGCCTGGGCTCGGGGCGGCACCGGCGTGTCCGAGCCGGCCTCGACCAGGTAGGCGCAGTCGCCCATCGCGAAGATGTCCGGGTCGCGCGTCGTCTGCAGGGTCGGGGCGACCACCAGCTGGTTGGTCCGCGTGGTCTCGAGGCCGCCGATGCCCTGCAGGAACGGCGGCGCCTTCACGCCCGCCGCCCAGACCACCAGCTCCGACGGGATGAAGGTGCCGTCGGCGAGGTGCACGCCGTCGGCGCGCACCTCGGTCACCCGCGCCTTCACGCGGACGTCGACCCCGATCTTGTTCAGGAGCTGCATCACCTCCACCGAGAGGCGCTGCGGCACCGCCGGCAGGATCCGCTCGGCCGCCTCGACCAGGGTGATGCGGATGTCCTTGCTCGGATCGATCCGGTCGAGGCCGGTGGCGACCACGTGGCGGAAGGTCCGGTGCAGCTCGGCGGCGAGCTCGGTGCCGGTGGCGCCGGCGCCGATCACCGTGACGTGGAGCTGGCCCGGACGGACCGGCCCCGCCTGGGTGTGGGCCCTCAGGGACGCGTTGACGAGGCGCTGGTGGAAGCGCACCGCCTGGTCCTGTGTGTCGAGGGCGATGGCGTGCTCGGCGACGCCCGGCGTCCCGAAATCGTTGGTGGTCGAGCCCACCGCCATCACCAGGGTGTCGTAGGGCACCGAGCGCTCCGGCGTGACCTCACGGCCCTCGGGGTCGTGGCTCGCGGCGAGCCGAATCGTGCGCGCCTCCCGGTCGAGCCCGGTCATGCTGCCGATTCGGTAGCGGAACCCGTGCATGTGGGCGTGGTGCAGGTAATCGACGGCGTGGTGGCCGATATCGAGGCTGCCGGCCGCGACCTCGTGCAGCAGCGGCTTCCAGATATGCGTGCGGGCGCGATCGACCAGGGTGATGTGCGCCCGCTTGCCGCGCCCCAGCTTGTCGCCGAGCTTCGTCACCAACTGGAGCCCCGCGGCCCCGCCGCCGACCACGACGACGCGATGCAGGCCGGACTCGTTATCGTCGGGTACCATCGACACCCTTTCTCCCCACGGGCCGGACTTGGCGCCCCGGCCGGATTAAACGCCTCGGACGCCCGCTTGCCACATCTGCCCGCCAAGAGCACGTCCGATCCGCGCACGCCCGATCAGAGCACGCTCGATCCGCGCACGTCCCATCCGAGCACGCGCGACAGGTGCACGCACGCGGCGTGCCTCAGGCGGCGGGGGCTCCGGGCTGGCGCAGGGGATGCGCCTCCGCGACCTCCGGCAGGGCCAGGCAGGCCTCGGCGATCCGGGCGACCGTCGGGTAGGCGGCCGTGTCGACCCCGAAGATGCCGGTCCCGACCCAGAGGCTGACGAGGCACAAGTCGGCGTGGCTCACCGCGTCGCCCTGGCAGAACCGGCCGGTCCCCGGCTCGGTGGAAAGCCGGGTCTCAAGGGTCTTCAGCCCGGTCTCGAAGGCGTTGCGGAGGAAGGCCAGCATCCGCTCCCGGGGCAGCCCGTATTCCTCCATCAGGAAGGTGCGCACCCGCGGCACGTAGAGCGGGTGCGTGTCGCAGGCGACGACCTGGGCCAGCGAGCGCGCCCGGGCCCGCGCCCGGGGCTCCTCGGGCAGCAGGCGCACGCCGCCCCGCGTCTCCTCCAGGTAGTCGAGGATCGCCAGGGATTGGGTCAGCGGCGGCCCGTCGCCGTCGAACAGCGCCGGCACCGCGCCCTGCGGGTTGATCTTGCGGAATTCCGGCTTGTGCTGGTCGCCGGCATCGAGGTCGATGAAGGTCTCCTCGTAAGCGATGCCCTTCAGCTTCAGGGCGATCCGGACCCGGAAGGCGGCGGCCGAGCGCCAGTTGCCGTACATGTGCATGTGTGGGGTTCCGCCCTGCGGTGTCTTCGGCACGATTTACGCGCGCGAAGACACCGCACTTCGCCGCCGGCGGCAAGTCGCGATGGCCGATAGGTCGGCTCGCCGCTACGAGCGAGGCGACTGCTTTCCGACGGATGTCGGCGCCGAAGCGGCGGCCTTGCCCTTACCGTTGCCCTTGCCTTTGCGAGAGTAGGGGAAGGTGTCGGAATAGGGCATCTTCAACGCGATCCTCGACGGGGCGTCGGAGGCTTCGACGCGCGATTCCGCCGGCGCGGGCCGCATTGCATCGTATAACGGTAGCGTGGGCTGCACGATGTCACGGTCGGCGACACACCATCTCGCCGCCGCAGCAGCATGGAGCTTGGCCGTGTGCAGCACCGGAACCGGTTTCGGCTTGTTGAACGCCAGGGCAATTTCCGGCGAGGCGACGACGATCCCGTCGACGTTCTGCGCTTCGAAATCGGACAGGATCTGCGTATAAGTCTCGGCTTCGAGTATCGTGCCCTCGCCGTCGTAGATTCGATTGCAGATTGAGTAATCAATATTGATCCATAGGCTCTCGCTCGGAAGCACGATATCGATGCCGTGCGAGCCTTGGATGAAGTCCCGATAATAGGGGCTGCGCATCGTCACTGATGTCCCGACGAAACCGATCTTGGTCAGGGACAGGCGCCGGATCTCGTCGGCCAGTACATCGCGGAGCTGGATCACTGGCACGCCGCAATGGATCGCTTCCCGCTCCAGGGCGCAGTGAAGCGTGTCACTGGCGATCATCAGGCCGTCGATGCCCTCGCAGAGGAGGTTGGAGATGGCCTCCTCGATCCGAGGGGCGATCGAGGACCATCCGTTTTCCGACAGGAGATGAACGATCGTGTCCGGATCGAAACTCCACATCACGAGGTCTGCGGCGTGGCGGTTATCGGTTAAATCCAGAATCTCACGATTGATCATATCGTGGCATCCGATTGTCGAAGATCGGCTTAATCCTCCGAGGACGCCCAGTTTTCTCGAGGCGGCGGTCATCTTGCATTCCTCTGTTCGACGTCATCACAAGTGAGCTGCCATCCAAAGTGAATTTCACTTGGATGCGCTGGAACATGTGCGGTGCATTGATCGTTTCGGGGCGATGACGAAAGCGCTGCTTGCTAAAGGGCGGAGCCGGTGCCGGACGTAAATCTGATTGCGATCCGCGCCCGGACTACCGCCGCTCCGAGTTCGATATTTTCAATGCCGGGCCGAAGATCTGCCCTCGAGTCGGGCGTTAAACTACCTGTCGTTTCGAGGCTGTGCTGTGGCCTCGAAAGTCTTATTGGTACCTGGAAGATTGCTAACCGGGTCTGCCGACGACAGGTCGCGGCGTATTGGGCTATTGCGACGTGTTCACAATGATCCTGAGTGAAAAAAAGTCAAAGCATTTATTTCTGATCGTGTCTCTCGTAATAAGTCGGCTTAAATATCTAGGATCTTCGATATGGCATGGTCTTTGTACGGAGTGAATTCGGTAGATGATGTTTCGGGGCGACGCGATATAATTCTCGTGCCATCTTTGTTGAACGATTTTGCAGTTTCAACGTATTTCACAATTTTGTGACCGCGTGTTGGTTGTGAAATTCAGTAGATTAGTTTTATTCTAAAGAAATTTCCTCCGGAGCCGCGAGGCTCATGTTTCAAGATATCTGGGCGCCCGGTTCGGATCACATCGCCGCGGTATCCGAGACGGCGAACTCAGACCAGCCTTCAGGGAGGGTCGAGGAACCGGTCGGACGGCGTCGGAGATGCGGTCCGGTTCGGCTCCACGACCCGCCCTGTCTCCACGAGACCCGCGGCCGGGGCGATAGCCCAAGGGGCGACAAAGGAGGGCCGGCGGCCCATATCTGCGTTCTGTCCCGGAGAGCCCTCACGATGGCCGATCAGCCCGATGCCCGCCGCTTCATTCCCCTCGGGATCGCGGTGCTCACCGTCTCCGATACACGGCGGATCGCGGACGACCGCTCGGGCGACACCCTAAGCCAGCGCCTCACCGAGGCCGGCCACCGGTTGGCGGCGCGGGCGATCGTGCCGGACGAGATTCCAGCGATCCGCGCGCAGGTCGAGATGTGGCTGCGCGATCCGGCGGTCGATGTGGTGATCACCACCGGCGGCACCGGCTTCACCGGCCGCGATGTCACTCCGGAGGCACTGGAGCCGCTGTTCGAGAAGCGGATGGACGGTTTTTCCGCGGTGTTCCACCGGATCTCGTACGACAAGATCGGCACCTCGACCCTGCAATCCCGGGCCACCGCCGGGGTCGCGCAGGCGACCTACCTGTTCGTGCTGCCGGGCTCGCCGGGGGCCTGCCGGGACGCCTGGGACAGCATCCTGGCCCAGCAACTCGATTACCGGCACCGCCCCTGCAACTTCGTCGAGATCATGCCGCGGCTCGACGAGCACCTCCGGCGGGGCGCCAGCATCACGGCGTGACGGGGACGCCGCTCGGCCGGCGAGAGACTGGGTTCCAGCTGTTGCGAAGGCAGACGTTTTATGGCGCCGGATCAACACCCGCGGACGGCGGCGATGGTGGATCGGTCTTGCCTCGCTGTCCTTGCAGACCCACCGGTAGGATCGGTCCAAAGCTTCTCTCGCGCAAAACGTCCGTCTCGCAAGGGTCACGCCTCGCTGCGGATGTAGGCCCGTGAGGTCTGCAACCGCAGGGCGCTGAAGGCGTGGAAGCTGTTGTTCAACCGGATGGCCGCAGCGGCTACAGCCGCACCGGCAAAACAATCCACCAGGTAATGTCCCCCATGGGTCAGCGCGGTGACGCAGAAACCCAGGCTGATCGGGAGCACGCAGAGAAACAACCATCGGACATCCCGCGCTGCGTACAGCGCTAGAATCGCAATTGCGACGTGCATGGAGGGGAAAGAGACCAGACCGCCCGCTGCGCCGCGCCCAAACTGATGCGCGTCGCCGGAGCGGAGCGCGTACAGGCGATCCAGTGGCGTCGCGCCCGTGGCAAGCGCTGCGGTTTCGGGATCCAGCAAGGACGCTGCACCTGCTGCAGGCAAGAGCGCGCAGATGATGAAGGCGAGGAGGAAGGCGATCAAAGCCGACGTAAAGAAGCGCTCGCCCACGCGCATATCGCCGACGAGAACCAAATCTGACAACGTCAGCAAGATGATTAGGGGTGGGAACAGGTTATAGACTTCGCTCAGTACGTTGGACAGCGAGCGATGATGGCTCATCCATGTCATGAGCAAAACATAATCAAATCCGAGGGTCCGATCGACTGTGAGAAATACATCATCTCGTAATGGGAGGGCAAAAATCTGAATGCTGTAGCTTAAATTGACGGTGGCGCTCCAAGCAAAAACAAGGATCGCGAGAGCCTCCATAAAATGAAATAAGACGCTTTTTCTTATAAAATTGACAATGTAATAGATCTTTGTGATCTGCATAAGCTTAAATACTAGGTTAAATGTGAAGTATAAAAATATACCATCTTGAAGTTCAAAGATGGGCAACTGAAAGTTGTTTATTCGCGCGACCAGTGTAGCCACTGCGGTGGCCATGAAGAGCAAGATATAGGTGCGTCTACGCATGCGCGCATGGTGCTGCGCGAATCTTCAAATTGTGTTACCGTGGCATACCTAGAGTTTATATCGAACTGTTGCAGAACCCTTGGCTAAGAGCGCCTAACAGAACGGCACGGAGCGAGGCTTTCAGCGTTGGTTTAGCATGGCCAGACCGCTTCTGCCCGATGATCTCTGGGATGAGATCGCTCCGCTCCTCCCGCCGCCTCGGCCCCGTCCGAAGGGCGGGCGTC
>NZ_JAKSYK010000169.1:0-13125 GCF_022829425.1 Methylobacterium sp. J-072
CCAATCCCGCAGCCGCCGCCAGCAACTCATGCCGGAGCCGCAGCCCATCTCGGCCGGCAGCATCTCCCACGGCAGGCCCGAGCGCAGCACGAACAGGAGGCCCGTCAGTGCGGCCCGGTTCTCAATTGGACGACGCCCGCCCTTCGGACGGGGCCGAGGCGGCGGGAGGAGCGGAGCGATCTCATCCCAGAGATCATCGGGCAGAAGCGGTCTGGCCATGCTAAACCAACGCTGAAAGCCTCGCTCCGTGCCGTTCTGTTAGGCGCTCTTAAGCCTCAGAGCCTGTTTGACTGCGCGATCGCAGTCGAAGGACGGTTCTGATCGACGGAGATCCTCATCTCTCCCTCATCCCGAGGTGCTGCGCAGCAGCCTCGAAGGAGCCCTCCAGGCATCGCGCGGCTGGCTGGAGAGCTCCTTCGAGGGCTCCGCTCCGCTACGCCACCTCAGGATGAGGGTGAGGAGGGGAATGACCGGTCAAACAGGCACTCAGCGGCCACCGAGACCGCTGGAACAATCACGGTTTCAAAAGGCCGAGACCCAGTCCTTTCAAGGTGTTCGGATTGGGCCGTGGTCCTGGATTTTCCCGACGGGATCAATCGGCTCGGTTCGCAGCGCAGGTCCGATGGCCCGCCCGCGATCCTCGCCAAGGCAAGCGTGGCAGGGACGGCATGGAGGTGATAGCGGGATCGCTCAAGGGGAGATGCTCCTGTTCCACGAAACCCGGATTTCCAAAGAGGCATCAGCCTCCACCCTGTCATCCCGGGGCGCCGCAGCCGAGCCCGGGATCCAGAGCCGCCGACGGTGCAAGTCCTTGACCCCACGATGTTTCTGGATCCCGGGCTCTGCAAGAACCAAGCGTTGTAGGGCAAGCGGTATAGGCCGCTGCCGCAAACACCTTGAAAGGGCTGGGTCCAAGACCTCTTGAAACCAGGGCTTTTGCGGCGGGGCTTCAGCCGCCCAGTTCCGGGTCGATGTCCCGCGGGCGCACGAACCGCTCCAGCCGGCCCTGCCCCGGGCCGATCGCCGACCAGGCGTCCGTGTCGAAATCGATCACCGCGTAGGCGGCGGTCGGGAATTCCATGGCGAGGCGCGTGCGCTCCTTGCGCGGCCCCTCACCGGCCAGGGCTGCGGCGAGGTCGCCCAGCCCCGGATTGTGGCCGACGACGATCACGATTTCGGCCGCGTCCGGCGCGCCCCGGATCACCCCGAGGATCCGCTCCGACGGTGCCTCGTAGATCTCGCGGTGAAACCGCACCTCGGGCGCGCCGAGGGCGGTGGAGACCGCCTCCCAGGTCTCGCGGGTGCGGGTGGCGGTCGAGACCAAGGCGAGGTCGGGCCGGAAGCCTGCCTCGGCGAGGTGGGCGCCCACGGCCGGCGCGGCCCGGCGGCCGCGGTCGTTGAGCGGCCGTTCGTGGTCGGCGACGCCGGCCGGACGGTCCGACTTGGCGTGCCGCAACAGGATCAGCCTGCGCATGGAGCGAGCCCTTCTCGGCGTGGGAGGATCGACAGGCGCCGGATTTGCGCCGGGGCCCGGTTAGCCGAAAGCGCGGCGCGCGGGAACCTCGGCCGCCCTGACTGGTTCGAAAAGCTGGGCCGCCGAAGCCGGGCATGCCGTGGAGGGCGGCCTCTGTCGAAGGAGGTCGCGCCATGGATCGATCGCCCCGGGTTTCCGAGATCCTGTCCTGGTACGGGGCCGACAGCCCCGGCACGCTCACCAACCTCGCCCGGATGCTGGAGCACGGCCGGCTCGGCGGCACCGGCAAGATGCTGATCCTGCCGGTGGACCAGGGCTTCGAGCACGGCCCCGCCCGCAGCTTCGGCCCGAACCCACCGGCCTACGACCCGCATTACCATTTCGAGCTGGCCCTGGCGGCGGGCTGCAACGCCTACGCGGCGCCACTCGGCTTCCTGGAGGCCGGCGCGCGGGACTATGCCGGGCGGATCCCGCTGATCCTCAAGCTCAACGACCACGACCTCCTGGCCGACGAGGACGATCCCGAGCAGGCGATCACCGGCTCGGTGGCGGATGCCTTGCGGCTCGGCGCCTGCGCGGTCGGCTTCACGATCTATCCGGGCTCGGCCCACCGCAACGCCATGTACGGCCAGATCCGGGAGATCGCCGAGGAGGCCAAGAGCGTCGGCCTCGCCGTGGTGATCTGGTCCTATGCCCGCGGCTCGGCCCTGTCGAAGGAGGGCGAGACCGCCATCGACGTGATCGGCTACGCGGCGCAGATCGCGGCGCAACTCGGCGCCCACATCATCAAGGTCAAGCTGCCCACCGCCCATATCGAGCAGCCGGCCGCGAAGACGGTCTACGAGTCGACCGGCATCCCGATCGGCACCGCGGCCGAGCGGGTGCGCCACGTGGTGCAATGCGCCTTTAACGGACGCCGGATCGTGATCTTTTCGGGCGGTGCCCAGGCCGAGGAGGACAAATTCCTCGACGAGATCCGCGCCATCCAGGCGGGCGGCGGCTTCGGCTCGATCGTCGGACGCAACGCCTTCCAGCGCTCCAAGGCCGACGCCCTGAAACTGCTGGGGCAGATCACCGATATCTACGCCGGCACGGAGGGCTGAGGCTCAGCCGCCCCGCTGCTCCCGGCGCATCATGAAGGCGAGCTTCTCGAACAGGCTGACATCCTGCTCGTTCTTCAGGAGCGCGCCGTGCAGGGGCGGGATCAGCTTGCGGCCGTCGCGCTCGCGCAGGGTCTCGGGCGTAATATCCTCGGAGACGAGGAGCTTGAGCCAGTCCAGCAGCTCCGAGGTCGAGGGTTTTTTCTTCAGGCCCGGCACCTCGCGGGTCTCCAGGAACACCCGCAGGGCCTCCTCGACCAGGCGGTGCTTGATGCCCGGATAATGGACGTCGACGATGCGCATCAGCGTCTCGGCGTCCGGGAACTTGATGTAGTGGAAGAAGCAGCGGCGCAGGAACGCGTCCGGCAACTCCTTCTCGTTGTTCGACGTGATGATCATGATCGGCCGGCGCACGGCCTTCACGGTCTCGCCGGTCTCGTAGACGTGGAACTCCATCCGGTCGAGTTCGGTCAGGAGGTCGTTGGGGAACTCGATATCGGCCTTGTCGATCTCGTCGATCAGCAGCACCGGGCGCTCGGGGGCGGTGAACGCCTCCCAGAGCTTGCCGCGCCGGATGTAGTTGCCGATGTCCGAGACGCGCGGGTCCCCGAGCTGCGAGTCGCGCAGCCGCGAAACCGCGTCGTACTCGTAGAGGCCCTGCTGGGCCTTGGTGGTCGACTTGATGTTCCAGACGATGAGCGGCGCGCCCAACCCCTTGGCGATCTCCTCGGCCAGCACCGTCTTGCCGGTGCCGGGCTCGCCCTTGACCAGGAGCGGGCGCTCCAGGACCACGGCGGCGTTGACCGCGGCGGTCAGGTCGGGGGTCGCGACGTAGGACTCGGTTCCGGAAAATCGCATCGCGCTCTCGGAGAAACTGGCCTGGACGCAACCGGTAGCGCGTGGCGACGCCGCCCCGCAAGCGAGACGGGTCTACCCCTTCTCGTGCCAGACGCAGTTCCGGGCCAGGATCTCGAGGTTCACGTCGGATTTCTGCGGCTGCGGCAGGGTCTTGGTGTCCATGGCGAGGTCGATCTTGATCTCGACCTGCCCCTTCGACTCGTTGGAGCGGCGAGAGAAGTAGCAGTACTGCTGGTAGGGCTGGTCGGCGTTGTCCTTGAAGTTCCAGCCGGTGACGATCTGGCCGTCGAGATAGGGCACCTGCTTGAACACCGTGAAGGTCGTGTTCACCGCCGCCTTCGAGGCCGGGGCGGCGTCGCTGCCGAGCTGGGCCTTGGTCGGCGTCGGCGTGCCGCCGCCGACCTTGGGCAGGCCTTCGAGCTTGAGGGTGTTGTCGGTCAGCGTGACCTCGCCCTTGGTCTTCAGGGTCACGTCCGAGAGCGCGGCCTGCATGGCAGCGGCAATCTTTTCCGCCGCCGTGTCGAACTGGTTGAGGGTCGCCCAGCCATAGGCCGCCGCCCCGACGCCGATGCCGGACAGGCACGCGAAGGCGCCGAAGCCCAGCGCCCGGAACAGGAAGGCCCGGGCCGCGACGTAGCTCGAATCCGCCCGCAGGCGCGAATTCACCTGTTGGGCGAGGGCGACGTTCTCAGGGGTGCCGCCGGCGACGTAGTTCATGCGCCGGCTCCCGCGGCTGGGAGGGTCTGGCCCGGAAGGGCCTGCCCCGGATGGTTCTGGCCGGGCAGGCTCTGCTGGCCCTGGGCCGGCCGGTTCATCGGGATCACCGCGCCGCTGGCGTTGGCCGCCCGGGGCATGATCGGCTCGGGGTTCGAGCGCAGCGCGTCGGCGATCGCGTCCAGCATGAACGGCGCGGCCTCCGGGTTCACGGCGGCGCCGAGGTCGTCCTCATCCATGAAGGTCCGGCGGGTCGACACCGCGCAGAGCGCCAGGATGGTCGACGCGAAGGCGGCGCAGATAGCCGGCAGGAACACGAAGATCCGCAGGAAGGCGTGGACCTGGCTCTCGGTCACGTCGATCGGGTCGACGCCGTAGACCATGGCGGTGAAGGAGTGCAGCTGCGAGCGGTTGACCGCGTTCCGGTAGCCCTGCTCGGCATCGGCCACGCGCCGGTCGGCGGCGCCGGGATCGAGCGTCGCGCGCGCCTTGCGCGCCTCCTCCAGGTTCTTGATCAGCGCGGCACGGTCGGCCGAGGCCTTGGTGACGCCTGCCGACAGGGCGGCGACGCGCGGATCGGCCAAGCATTTCAGGTTCTGGTATTTCCGGCCCTTGCTGTTGGTGCCGAACACCCGCTCGCAGCGCTGGGCTGGCAGGCCGGCGAGCTGCTGGGCGTTGTCGGAGGAGCGCTTCTCGATCTGGTCGAGCTCGGCCGTGTACTGCGCCACCCGCTCGTCCGCCGCCTTGATGCGGTCGCCGATCGTGGCGCGGTCGGCCTGGGCGTCCTTGAGGGCGGTCTTGGTCTTAGCCGCCTCCATCAGGCGGGGATGGAACATCATCTCGCCGAGCTGCGACACCGACTTGGTAGTGACGCCGGCCGCGAAGATGATGCCGAGCACCGCCAGCCCGCGCACGAAATGCGAGCGCTGGGTCCGGGCCAGGATGCCGAGCGGCACCCGGCACAGCTCCACGGCGGCATAGACCAGGGGCGCCAGCAGCATGAAGTAGAAGGCGTGCCAGTCGCCGTCGCTGTAGACGCCCGCGAACAGCCACGCGCCCCAGAGCGAGGCGCCGATCACCATGAACTCGACGAGGTACGCGATCGCGACGTAGCCCCACTTGATGCGGTAGCCGCGGTCGACGTGACGCTGGTGCTGCCACCGGTCCGATTCGAGCTTCCACTGGCGGCGCTCGCGGGCGAGGTCGCGACTCGGTGGCGCCGCGGGACCGGAGAATATCGACTTGATGGAGATCATCGGCCTCGTCACATCCATCGGGTCCTGTCGCGGGCGCACTCGCCCCTGCAAGTTCCGCATCATCTTTTTCCGAAAGCTGGAAACCACCTTTCGGGAGGATACTCAAATGCAGGCGCGGCCCTGGCCGAACGTAACCCCCGGTTAACTCCGGCGTGTATGCGGGCATTGTGCCGATTTTGGGCCGCCCTGCACCCATTCCCCGGTGGATCGCCGGCAAGCGCCGCCCGGGTGGCTGAAATGCCTCACCTGACGTGTGTATCCGGCTTGTGTCAGAGCGCACCTCGCTGGCCTTGCGGTTGTCGAAAGCGGTTGCCCAGCGCCCGGTGCCGACCCATGATCGCGCATCCGTGATCGGCTTCCTCACCGGTCGGAAAAACGAGGTTCGATCCGCCGCCGATGCCAGAGGTTCACGCCGGCTCCTACAAGGAAGCGATCCTGTTCCTCGTCACCGCGGGCATCGTGGTGCCGCTGTTCCACCGGCTGCGGATCTCGCCGGTGCTGGGCTTCATCGGCGCCGGCGCCCTGCTGGGCCCCTTCGGCCTCGGGCGTCTCGCCGACACCCATCCCTACGTCCACCTCTTCACCATCGGCAACCGCACCGAGATCTCGCATCTGGCCGAGTTCGGGGTGATCTTCCTGATGTTCATGATCGGGGTCGAGCTGTCCTGGGAGCGGCTGCGGACCTTGCGCCGGCTGGTCTTCGGCCTTGGCTCGCTGCAGGTCGGCTGCTCGGCGCTGATCCTCGGGGCGATCCTCTACGGGCTGCAGGTGCCGCTCGCCGGCGCGGCGATCGTCGGCATCGGGCTCGCTTTGTCGTCGACCGCTGTGGTGCTGCCGGTCCTGGCCGAGCAGAAGCGGCTCAACGCGCCCTCCGGCCGGGCGAGCTTCGCGGTCCTGCTGTTCCAGGACCTGGCGGTGGCCCCGGTGCTGTTCGCCATCGCGGTGCTGGGCCGCGGCGACGAGGGCGACAAGGGCTGGGCGCTCGCCATGGCGCTCGGCCAGGCCGCCATCGCGCTGGTGCTGATCGTGGTCGCCGGCCGCCTCGCCCTGCGCCCGCTGTTCCAGCTGGTGGCGCGGACGCGCTCCACCGAGCTGTTCATGGCGGCCTGCCTGCTGGTCATCGTCGGCACCGCGCTGACGGCGGCGGCGAGCGGGCTGTCGATGACGCTGGGCGCCTTCGTGGCCGGGCTGCTGCTGGCCGAGACCGAGTATCGCCGGGCGATCGAGGCGACGATCGACCCGTTCAAGGGCCTGCTGCTGGGTGTGTTCTTCGTCTCGGTGGGCATGAACCTCGACCCGGCCCAGCTCATGGCGGCGCCCGGGGCGATCCTCGGCCTGTCGCTGGCGCTGGTCCTGATCAAGGCCGCGGTGGTGATGATGGCGGCCCCTGCCCTCAAGATCTCCCGTCCGGTGGCGTTGGAGGCGGCCCTGCTGCTTGGGCCGGGCGGCGAATTCGCCTTCGTGCTGATCGGGGGCGCCGTCGCCACCGGGCTGGTGCCGGAGGATGTCGGCGCGGCCGCCCTGATCGTGACCACCGTCACGATGATCATGATCCCGGCGCTCGCGGCCCTGGGCCGCCGGCTGAGCCGTCGCGCGACGAGCGCCGGCCTCGCCGCCATGAAGTCGGAGCCGCTGCCGGACAAGATCGAGAACCGGGTGGTGATCGCGGGCTACGGCCGCGTCGGCCGCCAGGTCGGCGAGATGCTGGACCGGCACGGGATCCCCTACCTCGCCCTCGATTCCGACGCGGCCCGGGTGGCCGAGCAGCGCCGCGCCGGCGCGCCGGTCTATTTTGGGGATTCCGGCAACACCGAGATCCTGCGCCGCTGCGACATCGCCACGGCGCGCGCCCTGGTGGTCACCCTCGACAACCCGCGGGCCGTCGAGCAGGCGGTGGCCGCGGCCCGGGCGGAGCGGCCCGACCTGACGATCGTCGCCCGCGCGCGCGATGCCCGCCACGCCTCGGCCCTGTACGAGCTTGGCGTCGACGACGCGGTGCCGGAGACGATCGAGGCTTCCCTGCAATTGTCGGAGGCGGTGCTGGTCGATGTCGGCGTGCCGATGGGCCTCGTCATCGCCTCGATCCACGAGCGGCGGGACGAGTATCGCGCGCTGCTGAAGAAGCGCGAGAACGAGGCCAAGCCGATTTTTCGCGCCCGGCGCACGGTCGGAAAGGCCCTCGGCAAGCCGCCGGTCAAGAAGGAAGCCGCCGCGCGTCAAGAAGCCTGAACGCGGCGTGAGCCGGATGTCGAGCGGCCCGGGCCGTCTCACGCCGGGGCGAGATGCGCCTCGGCGTGCTTGGCCTGACGGGTCACCCGGTTGCGCGGCGCCGGCTCGAAGCCGTCGGCGAAGCTGCACCGGTAGACGAGTTCGTCCGCCGGTCCGAGGCCGGTGACCAGGGGAACGATCACGGTGTCCCCCGAGAAGCGCCAGCCCCGCGCACCCTTGTCCCAGTACAGCCACACGGTCCCGGGGAACCCCCGCAGGGTGAACACCGCAGCCTTCCGTGACAGGGCCTGCACGGCCCGCGGCGCGTACATGCCCTTGTCGCGGTAGGCCTCCCGGGTCGCCTCGGGCTGGCGATCCATGAAGGTGTTGCGCACCAGCTGAATCGTGGCACCCGGCTTCCCGAGAAACCGCTTGAAATCCGTCAGATTCCGCAGGATGACCGCCATCGCAGGTCTCCTCGCTTCGGTTGGTGCGGCACGCGTTGTCGCGGCTGAACACACCTGATGCCCTCAGTTGAGCGATTCCCGTGACGGTTTCAGTGACCGCGCGAGGCTTGTTCGCGCACATATCAACAGATTCGACGACTTATGCCCAACTTATGAGTCTCCGCAGTCGCTGAAGACTCTCCGGGCGCCCCTGGATTAGGCCTTTGTCCCTGTCTGAATCTTGTCGACCATCCGCGACGACTCGGAGAACAGGCCCAGAAATCCTGCCCGGCCGATCGTAAGCTTGTCTGATTCGCCCGGGGTTGACCCGGGCGTTTTGCTGGCGCGTTCTTCGGGGATGCTGCTGCAGTTCTTCACCGGCCTCCGGGAGGCCAAGGTTCCCGTCTCCCTCAAGGAGTACCTGACCCTGCTCGGCGCCCTCGACCGGGGGCTGGCCGAGCACGACGTCGAGGCCTTCTACTTCCTGTCGCGCACGGCGCTGGTGAAGGACGAGGCGCATCTCGATCGGTTCGACCGGGTGTTCGGCACGGTGTTCAAGGGACTGGAGACCCTGGGGGCGGCGGTGGAGCCCGCGGCGATTCCCGAGGAGTGGCTGCGCAAGCTCGCGGAAAAATACCTGACCGAGGCCGAGAAGGCCGAATTGCAGGCGCTGGGCTGGGACAAGCTGTTCGAGACGCTCAAGCAGCGGCTGGCCGAGCAGAAGGAACGCCACCAGGGCGGCTCGAAATGGATCGGCACCGGCGGGACCTCGCCGTTCGGCGCCTACGGCTACAATCCCGAGGGCATCCGCATCGGCCAGGACGGGAACCGCAACTTCCGCGCGGTGAAGGTCTGGGACAAGCGCGAGTTCAAGGATCTCGACGACGACCGTGAGATCGGCGCGCGCACCATGCGCCTCGCGCTGCGGCGGCTGCGCCGCTTCGCCCGGACGGGGGCGGCCGAGGAGCTCGATCTCGACGGCACGATCCGCGAGAGCGCCCGCCAGGGCTATATCGACGTGCGGCTGCGGCCGGAGCGGCGCAACGCCGTCAAGGTGCTGCTGTTCCTCGACGTCGGCGGCTCGATGGACTTTCACATCGAGCAGGCGGAGGCTTTGTTCTCGGCGGCGCGCTCGGAGTTCAAGCACCTCGCGCACTACTATTTCCACAACTGCCCCTACGAGGCGGTCTGGACCGAGAACCGACGCCGGCACGAGGCCAGGACCCCCCTGCTCGACGTGATCCGCACCTATGGCAGCGACTACCGGGTGGTGTTCGTGGGCGACGCCTCGATGAGCCCCTACGAGATCGCCACGCCGGGCGGCTCGGTGGAGCATTGGAACGCGGAGCCCGGCGCCGTCTGGATGCAGCGGCTCCTCGACCATTTCCCGAAGGCGGCCTGGCTGAACCCGATACCGGAGACGCACTGGGGCTACACCCAGTCGATCGGGATGGTGCAGCGGCTCGTGGGCGGCCGCATGTTTCCCCTCACCCTCGACGGGCTCGACGCCGCGGCCCGGGCGCTGGTGCGATGAGCCGCTACCCCTGCTGCGCGGGGGTCGTGACCACCAGCCCGTCCAGGTTCGGCGCGATCTTGATCTGGCAGGACAGGCGGGAATTCTCGCGCACGTCGGAGGCGAAATCGAGCATGTCCTGCTCCATGTCCTGGGCCTTGCCGACGACGTCGATCCAGGCATCGGCCACGTAGACGTGGCAGGTGGCGCAGGCGCAGGCGCCGCCGCATTCCGCGTCGATGCCCGGGACGTTGTTGCGCAACGCCGTCTCCATCACGGTCGCGCCGACGCTGCCTTCGACGGTCCTCTCCGTCCCGGCGTGGTCGACGTAAGTGATCTTGGGCATCTTAGGCTCCGGGCTCGCGTCGAGCGGCCTCGCTTCGACGGGCGGGGTGATTGCTTGGCGGCTGAGGCCGTGGAATGCAAGCGCGGTGGCGGCGGTCCGTTCCGGATCGATCGCCGCATCGGAGCGCCCCCGGCGGGAGCGCGTTCTTAAAACTGAGAGCGCTCGCCGCCGCAGGGGATGCCGGTTCGGCGGCGAGCCGGCGCTTCAACTTAAAGCCCTTGCTCGATCTCGGCCAGTGCCGCCGCCACGGCCTGCACGAGGGCGTCGAGCGCCGCCGGCTCCGCGCCCGCCCGCAATTGCGCCTCGGCGGCGTCCGCGCAGGCGCGCACCGGCGTGGCGCCGACGCCCGCGGCCGATCCCTTCAGGGTGTGGGCGAGGTCGGCGCGCTGCGCGCTCGGCAGGGACGGATCGGTCAGCCGTGGCAGGATCGACCGGCATTGCCCGGCAAACAGTGCCAGCACCTCATTGGCCAGCTCGGCGTCGCCGCCGGTCTGCGCATCGAGCTCCGCCCGGTCGATGGCCGGCATGTTCGAACTCCCGGAATCCGCATTCTTCTGGGGGTTGCCGAACCGATCCCCATGATTCACCCCCTGATTCGCTGGACGGGGATCGCGCAGGGACCCTCATCTGCGCCAAGATGGTGGAGCCGGAAGGCAGCGGCCGCAGTAACCATAGCGTTAACGGTTTCTGGGGTCGGACGGCGGCTCGGGTATCGGCAATCGGTGTCCGCGTCTAATCCTGTAATGGTAAACGGGAAGTTGCGTCTCTGGCATCAGCCTCCCCAGGTGCCGGTGAAACCCGTGTGACGAGGCGTTGAATGGCGACCGAGAAGAAGCTGAAGGACCCGGCCGAGGCCGCGCTCTCTGCGATCGAGCAGGCGCTGAACCTCGACGCCCTGACGCCGACCGGCACCGAGAGCCGCGCAGAGCCGCGCCTGCCCGATGTCGGGGATGCCGATCCCCTGCTCGACGGCGCCCTCGATCCGGCCGGCCGCCAGATGCCGCCGCGCCTCGACCTCGACCCGCCGCTCGCCTCCGACCTGCCCCCGCCCGGCCGCGAGCGTCCGCGCCGCGAGGGCGGCCTGCTGCCGCCCGACCGCTCGCTGGTGGCGAACGACGACCGGCGCAACATCGGCATCCTGCAGCAGACCCTGCGGGTGCGCTCCTCGCCCAAGCCTTATCTGTTCGCGTTGCTGGCCGGCCTCGCCTGGATCGCCGGGCTCGTGCTGGTCGCGTGGCTGCAATCCGGCGGCGACCTGCGCGGCGTCGTCTCCGGACTCACCGCCCTGCAGGCGACGGTGGGCGCCGCCGCCCTGCTCGGCCCGGTCGTGCTGTTCGTGATCGCCGCCATGCTGGCGGCCCGGGCGCAGGAGATGCGCCTCGTCGCCCGCGCGGTCGGCGAGGTCGCGGTGCGCCTGGCCGAGCCCGAGAGCTTTTCCACCGACGCCGTGCTGACCATGTCGCAGACGGTGCGCCGGGAAGTCGCCGCGGTCGGCGACGGCGTCGAGCGCGCGCTGGCCCGGGCCGGCGAGCTCGAGACCCTGGTCCGCGGCGAGATCGCAACCCTGGAGCGGGCCTATTCCGACAACGAGATCCGCATCCGCTCCCTGGTCGAGGAACTGGTCGCCCAGCGGGAATCCATCGTCACCAATGCCGAGCGGGTGCGCGGCGCGATCACCGGCTCGCACCAGAGCCTGAGCCAGGAGCTTGAGGGCGCGTCCGAGCGGATCGTCATGGCGCTCACCGGCGCGGGCGAGCGCGTGACCGGGGCGCTCGACGCCCGCGGCGCCGCCATCACCGCCTCCCTGGGCGAGGCGGGCGACCGGGTCGTCAACCTGATGACCGGGCGCGGCGACGAGCTGATCGAGAGCCTCGCGAACACCAGCGAGGGCGTGCGCGGCAGCCTCCTGGAAGTCGGCGAGACCCTGACGCGGGCCTTCGAGACCCGTGCCCGCGACGTGAGCGGCGCCTTCGAGGCGACCGGGACCGCCCTCACCGGGCGGATCGCGGAGAGCACCGCCTCCGTGGCCCAGAGCCTCGCCGAGACCGGCCTGCGCGTCAGCGAGTCCCTGGAGCGCCAGGGGGGCGTCGTGCGCGAGAGCTTCGAGCGCTCGGTGATCGGCCTGGAGAACGCCTTCCTGTCGCGGGGCTCCGAGATGACCGAGCGCTTCGGCGCGATGGGCACCCAGATTACCGCGCGCTTCGCCGAGACCGGCGCGGCCCTCACCCAGGACATCGCCGGCCGCGGCCTGGCCCTGCGCACCGAGATCGAGACCGCCGGCCTCTCCGTCGCCGAGGCGATCGAGAGCCGCGGGCGCGACGCCCAGGCCGCCCTGGCGCTGGCCATGGGCGGCGTCGGCGAGACGCTGACCAACCAGGCCGGCGCGGTGCGCGACGACCTGATCGGCACCGCCGAGCGGATCGCCGAGACGGTCGCGGAACGCGGCAACGCCCTGGCCGAGCGCATGGACGGCATCGCCGCGCGCCTGCACGACACCGTGACGGTGCAAGCCTCGGATCTCGAGACCCGCGTCGCGGCCGCGGCCGAGCGGGCCGGCGGCCACATCACCGAGCGGACCCAGACGGCCACCGAGAACCTGGAGAGCGCCTTCTCGGCGCTCGGCCACGGCTTCGAGGCCGGCGCCGCTTCCGCGGTCCAGTCCCTGCGCGGCTCGGCGAGCGCCGTCACCGGCGAGGTCGAGGCCCAGACCCGCGAGGCCTCCGCCCGCCTGGTCGACACCCTCCAGACCCTGCGCCACGGCTCGGCCGAGGTGACCAGCGCCGTCGAAGCCGAGACCGCCGGCCTGCTGGCCCGCTTCCGCGACGCCGCCGACCGGGCCGGCACCGAGTTCGGCGAGCGCGGCGCCGCGGCGGTGGCTGCCCTGCGCGCCGCCCTGGACGACCTCAACCGCGAGCTGTCCGCCCGCACCGGCGACGCCACCGGCAGCCTGACCCAGGCCGCCCGCGCCATCTCGGACGACCTCGCCGCCCGCATCGGCGAGATGGAGGCCGCGTTCGGCGCGCACGGCAAGGGCGTCGCCGAGCTGCTGGCGAGCCACGCCGAGGAGACCCAGACCCGGATCAGCGGCACCGGCCGCGACATCGTGCTCGCGGTGGCGAGCCAGGGCGCGCGCATCGCCGACACCCTCAGCCAGACCGGCGCGAGCTTCGCCGAGACCGCGGACGTGCGCGTCCGGGCCATCGACGAGAC
>NZ_JAKSYK010000119.1:0-13488 GCF_022829425.1 Methylobacterium sp. J-072
CCCGGTGAGGATCTTGTGCGGGTAGCACTGGTGGCCGACATCCCAGACGATGCGGTCGTCGGGGGTGTCGAACACGTGATGCAGGGCGACCGTGAGCTCGACCACGCCGAGGCCGGAGCCGAGATGGCCGCCGGTGATCGAGACGGCGTCGATCATCTCGGCCCGCACCGCGTCCGCCACCGCCTGCAGCTCGGATTCCGGAAGCTGCCGAAGCGCGGCCGGCTCCGGGATACGGTCGAGAAGCGCGCTCAGCTCGGGGGAAATCGCCACGGCATCAACCTCTATCGGACGGGATCGGTCTGACCGCCGAGCCTCAGGATATATCGAGCGGCGCCACGCCCTCGGGCCGCCCGTCGGCACCGAGGGTGATCCGCTGGATCCGCGCCTCGGCCCGCTTCAGCAGCGCTTCGCAGTGCTTCTTCAGCACCTCGCCGCGCTCATAGATCGCCACCGACTCATCCAGCGGGACATCGCCCCGCTCGAGCCTGCGCACGATCTCCTCGAGTTGCTCCAGCGCCTTCTCGAAAGGCAGGTCGCCGGCGGCCGGGGCCACCTCGGGTCTGCTCGCGTTCATCCCACACACATCCTTTGGGTCGGTTCTAAGGCGGCAGCCGGTGCGGCCACAACCCACGCGAGGGCGGCGCCGGTCGGATCGGCAGCGTTTTGGCGTGACGCGGCGGCGTTTGCGCCACACTCCGCGCGCCTTGTGGAACGGCGCTCGAACGGGCGCGCGTAGGGGTGTCGGCGCCGACAACCGGAAGTTTGGTGAACGGCGATCACGTCACGGTGAGGCAGAACGGCGTCCCCTCGAACGCCTCGGCGCCGCGGCCGATCCGGGCGATCGCCGCGATCATGCGGCCGTCCCGGTCGAGCATTCGGTCGGCGATCGCCACGAACAGGGGATTGGGAGTGGCGGACGGGGAGGCGGCCCGCAGTGCGTCGGCGATCGCGCCTTCGTCGCGCTCCGGTGCCAGCGCGCAGGCCGCAATATAGGCCGCCGCGGTGGAGCGGCTGATCCCGGCATAGCAGTGGATCACCAGCGGCTTCTCCCGCGGCCAGGCCCGGGTAAAGGCCAGGATGCCGGCCACGTGTTCGTCAGCCGGCAAAACGTGACCGTCCCGGGGTTCGGCGATGTCGCTGACCCCGATGATGGCGTGATTCTCCGCATCGATCAGCGCCGGCCGCTCCAGCGGCGTGCCGACATTGACCAGCGTGAGCACGTGGCTCGCGCCGGTGGCGGCGACGGTCTCGGGCAGGCGCGAGAGCGGACAGACGTGAAGGGTCGGCATGCGGCGGCCCATGGCGCGGGATCGTGACGGATCGAGGGCGGCGGTATCGGATCTCAAGCCCGGCACAGGGCGTGGAAGCGGTCGAGGAACCGCGCCTCGGCCTGGGCGGTCGGCCACGGTTCGGCCAAAGCCAGGACGGGCTCGGGCAGGTCCGGGGCGGGTCCGAAATACAACTCGGCTTCGTCCGGGGCGAATCCGGCGAGCTCCACGGCCTCGATATGGGCGGCGATCCGGTCGGCGCGCTTGACCAGGCGGCCGAGGGCGGGCGCGGGCTCGCCGAGGCCGAAGCGGCGGCGCACGGCGGCGAGCAGGCGTAGCTCGACTCCGCGATAGGCGTCGCCGATCGCGGCCTTGAGCGGCGAGATGATGTCGCCGACGACATATTCCGGGGCGTCGTGCAGCAGCAGCTCCAGCCCGTCCGGATCGGTGCAGCCGGGGGTGATGTGGCGCCCGACCGCCTCCACCAGCAGGCTGTGCTGGGCCACCGAGAAGACGTGCGGCCCCCGGGTCTGGCCGTTCCAGCGGGCGACCCGGGCGAGGCCGTGGGCGATGTCGGCGATCTCGATGTCCCGGGGCGCGGGATCGAGGAGGTCGAGGCGGCGGCCGGACAGCATCCGCTGCCAGGCCCGGGGCGCCGGATCGTGCGTCTCGCTCATGCCGGCTGTCCCAGTGCGGCGCAGGGCGCGTGCCGGTGGCAGCCGACGAGGTGGTCGTTGACCATCCCGACCGCCTGCATGAAGGCGTGCACGATGGTCGGGCCGCAGAAGGAGAATCCCTCCGCCTTGAGGGCCTTGCCGATCGCCCGGGAGACCGGCGTCTCGGTCTGGATCTCGGCCCGGGTCCGGGCGCTGCCCTGGATCGGCCGCCCGTCCACGAAATCCCACAGGAACGGCGCGAAGCCGGGGCCGGTCTCCTCGATCCGCAGCCAGGCCCGGGCGCCGGCGATCGTGCCCAGGATCTTGGCGCGGTTGCGGATGATGCGGGTGTCACCCATCAGCCGGGTGACGTCGGCCTCGTCGTAGCGGGCGATGGCCTCCGGATCGAAGCCGGAGAACGCGTCGCGAAAGCCGTCGCGGCGGCGCAGGATCGTGATCCAGGACAGGCCGGCCTGGAAGCCGTCGAGGATCAGCTTCTCGTAGAGCGCCCGGCCGTCCCGCTCGGGCACGCCCCATTCGGTGTCGTGATAGGCGACGTAGAGCGGGTCGTGGCCGGCCCACCAGCAGCGGGGGCAACCGTCGGGATGATCGATCAGGCCGGTCTCGGACATCCCGCCGGTTTAGCGAGAACAGGAGCGGAACGCCATCGCCGCTCCGCGCCCCGATCCATGCTCACGCCGTCGGCGATCCGGCCGCCTCCGGCATCGCGAAGGTTGCGTAGTCCGGTTTCTCGAAGGTCACTGGGCGGTCACCGGCCATCGGAGTTGCACCGGCCGCGAGGGCGTCGGCCAGGCGGTCGAGGCGGACCAGGGCGAGGCCGCGCTCGCCCGCGGCGCTGCCGGTGGTGCCGAGCCCCTTGCCGCCGGCAGTGATCTCGGTGCCGGGGGGAGGGGCCTCGCCGGTGTAGCGGGCCGCGAGGATCCGGGTGCGGGCGGTGCCCCGGTGCTGCATCCGCGAGACCACCTCCTGGCCCACGTAGCAGCCCTTCCTGAAATCGACGCCGCCGAGCTGATCCATCATCGCCTCGTGGGGGAACGCGTCCCCATAGGCGTAGTCGCGCCCGCCCTCGGGCACGGCGAGCTGGATGCGATGGCGATGGTAATCCGCCTCCGCGGCATCGGCGGAGAAGGCGCCCTCGGCGGCGTAGAGCCGGGCGCCGAGATCGACGTGGCGGGTATCGGCGACCGTGCCGGTCTCCACCGCCGGGGAGGCGCCGGCCCAGGAGGCCGCCACCGCGACCGTCGGGTCGACCGCGATCGCGACCTGCGCGCGCAGGCGGTAGAGCGTCAGGCGCTTGGCGAGATCGGCCGCCCGGTCGAGGGCCGTGTCGAGCCGGAACCCGTCCGGGATCCGCGAGATCAGGAAGTCGAACAGGATCTTGCCCTGCGGCGCCAGCAGGGCGCCGAGGCGGGCCTCGGCATCCTCAAGGGTCTCGACGTTGCAGGTCAGCACGCCCTGGAGCAGCGCGGCGGCCTCCGGCCCGGTGACGGTGACGAGGGCGCGGTCCGGCAACAGGGCGACGGGCATGGCAGAGAAATCCTCACGCGACGGGGGCGATCCGGCAGCCCGGATCGCGTGGTCGGGAGGTAGGTGCTGCGCGTGCCCGCCTCAACCGTCTGCCGCCGCCGGTCTCCTCAATGCTGGAGGGTCGTCGTGAAGGCGCCGCCGCGGATGCGCTCCGGAAAGCCCTCGGCGTAGCGGGCAGTGGCCTCCTCGCCGTAGGTCATCACCAGTTCCTGGAACGCGGCGAACAGGGCGGCTTGAGCCATGCAATCACCGTCGAGCCCGTCGAGACAGCCTTCCGCGAACGCTTCCGAGACGTAACTCAGCGCGACGCGCTTCTCTTCGACGTCGACCTCAACCTCGATGGGGGCGGTCTGAGAGATGTGCTGCATGGGCCCGATACTTCCGCTGCGCCGGGCACAGGACCCGGCGGACCAGCGAATGATAGGTGGCTCCCCGCGGCTCGGCCAGCCGAGAATTTCAGATCGGTTAACGCGGGCGCTCGAAGTTGATGCTTTTCGGGGATGCAGGAACGGTGTGATGCCTCTGCATCACCCGCCGAATCTCCCGGCCAGGGCATGCGACAGCCTGTCACCCTCGGCGACGTAGCGGGCCGCCGCCTCGTGGGCTGCCGGAGTGCAGACCCGGTAGGTCAGCGCGTAGCCGCGATAGCCGCGATTGTAGGCGCCGGCCAGCCGGTCGCGGCGGGCAGGGGTCACGCCCTCGGATTCGATCAGCGCCTTCATGCGGGCTGGCCATTCCGCGGCATCGGGTGCCGCGCAGAGGCCGCGCAGGAAGGCCAGCGCCCCGATGATCTCGGACATCCGCAGCAGGTCGCGGTCATAGGGAGCGGGTACGTCCGCGGGCGGCGTCGCCTCTTTGGGCGCTTCCTTGGCCGGGGCGGGCGCGGCGCGGGTGCCGCGCTGCTGCTGCGCCAGGGCCGGCCCGGCGAGAGCCACGGCAAGGCACAGGATGACCGGAAGCCTCACGCGCTCGCCTCTTTGCCGCGCACCCGGGCAAACGCCTCGTGCAGGGTCTCGATCAGGCCCGGGGTCGTCGCGAGGCCGGCGATCTCGTCCAGCGTCGCCCAGCGGACCCCGAGGGCCTCCGGGCCTGCCACGGGCTCGCCGCCGCACCACAGGGCGGCGTGCGGATGGACGACGTAATGGTGGCGGGCGCGGCCGGCCTCGTCTCGGACGATGATCTCGGTGGGCGAGAGTACGCCGACCACCTCGGCCTCAAGGCCGACCTCCTCGGACAATTCGCGAAGCGCCGCCTCGGCCAGCGCCTCGCCGGCCTCGACGAGGCCGCCCGGCAGGGTCCAGACGCCGCGCATCGGCTCGTTGGCCCGGGCCGCCAGCAGGACGCGCGCGCCGCGGATCACCGCGATCGACGCGCCCACGTAGGGCCGGGTCGGGAACAGGCGGCTGCCGCCATCGGCTGTGCCCTCGGTCACGGCTTGCCTCCGTCCGGGGCGATGACGGCGATCCGCCCGTCGGCAAGGCCGACCAGCAGCCGCAGTGCGGCGCCCTCGCCCAGCGCCACGATGCCGGTGGTGGCCGGCGCGGGCAGCGGGACGCGCAGGCGCTCGTGCAGCGATCCCTTGGCCTGGACGAGGGCGATCTCGGCGCGGCCCGCCACCGGCAGAACGAGCTCGGCGGGACCGGCGGCCGGGACCGTGACGGCGAGATCGGCATCGCCCTCGCCCGCCGCGTAGCCCGGCGCCTCGCCGGCCGGTTCGATCTTCTCCGGGGTCAGGTTCCAGAGCTGGAGCAGGCCCCGGGCGCTGATCGTGGCGGCCTGGACGCCGCCGGAGCCGGCAAAGTCCGCGATGCCGGCGATCTTCAGGGGTGGCCCGGGCTGCGGCGGCGTGCGCGCCGTGACGCTCCAGGCCGCCTGACCGTCCGGGCGCCCGATCAGCACGAGGCCACCCGATTCCGCGCCCGAGAGGGTCGCGGCCAGGAGGGCCGGGCGGCCGGCGAGGCGCAGCAGGCGCGGCCGGAGCGGGGCGAACACCGCCTCGCCCCCCGCCGGCACCGTGACGGTGGCGACCGGAACGGGCTTCGGATCGGTGCTGACCGCCATCGGCTGGCGTTCGCGGATCGTCAGGACGGCGGCGGCGTCGCCGCCGTCGGGAGCCCGGGCGCGGCCGGTGAGATAGGCGCTCAAGGCTCCGGCCAGGACCCGGCGCGACCCCGGCAGGGCGCCCCGGGGCGTCTCGGCGGCGGTCAGCCCCTCGACCGCGTCCCGGCCGATCGGCCGGACCGTGACCGCGCCGTCCGTGAGGCCGAGCACGGCGCCGCCGTCGTCGCCCCAGACCAATGCGATCGGGGCGCTTTCCTCGTCACCGGCCGACGGGCCGGATTTCGCGCCGGCGATCGGCAGCAGGCCGGAGGTCGCCACGGAAATCGCGGCCTCGCTCTGCGGCCCGCGCAGCGCCCGCACCTTGAAGGGCAGGTCCACGATCCGGACGCCAGGCGCCTCCGCGCAGGCAGAGGCCAGCGGCGTGCACAGGCTCAGGCCGAGGAGGATCGCGAAGCTCCGGCGGCTCGGTACGGGGCGACTGTCGAGTCGGGTTCCGGGTCGTCCACGGCTTGATAGGAGGCCCGCTCCGGCAATGGCGAGCGCTCTCCCTCCCCCCTCTGCGGGGGAGGGTGGGCCGGCCGTCAGGCCGGGTCGGGAGAGGGGAGCGCCGTATCCGGAAAAGTCGAGACGGGGGCGAGACCCTGCATCGTCGCGCTGCCCCTCTCCCCCCCTGCTCCGCAGGGTACCCTCCCCCGCAGAGGGGGGAGGGAGAGGCGCGTGTCCCCGACCGATGCCCGCATCGGCCGCCGGTCTGTGAATGCCGTAACCCAGCCGAGAGAGGGCGCGCATCGCGACCGGCAGTCCCCATCGCCGGGTCAAACGTGCTGGCCGCCGTTGATGTGCAACTCGGCCCCGTTCACGTAGGACGAGGCGTCGGTGCACAGGAAGTAGATCGCCTTGGCGACCTCGTCCGGGGTGCCGAGCCGGCGCTGCGGGATCTGCTCGACGAGCTTTTCCGTGCCAGGCGACAGGATCGAGGTGTCGATCTCGCCGGGCGAGATCGCGTTCACCCGCACCCCGAGGGGCCCGAAATCGGCGGCCATTTCGCGGGTCAGGCCGGCGAGCGCCGCCTTGGAGGTGCCGTAGGCCGCGCCCGCGAACGGGTGGACCCGGGAGCCCGCGATGGAGGTGACGTTGACGATCGAGCCCCGGGCCCGGGCGAGTTCGTCGCGCAGGCCGCGGGCCAGCAGGATCGTGGCGAAGACGTTGACCTGGAACACCCGCTGCCAGCCGTCGAACTCGGTGGCGAGCGCCCCCAGGCGCTCGCCCGCGGGACCTTTGGGCGAGATGCCGGCATTGTTGACCAGCGCGTGCAGCACGCCTCCCTCGGCGTCGAGCCGGCCCCGGACCTCCTCGATGGCGCGCATCGTGTCCTGCGCGTCCGCGAGGTCGACCTGGAGGTGGTCCTCGGGACCCATCTCCCAGGGGCAGTTCTCGGGAAACGCGTGGCGCGAGCAGGTGATGACCCGCCAGCCGGCCGCCGAGAAGCGCTTGACCGTGGCGTGGCCGATGCCCCGGCTCGCGCCCGTGAGCAGCATGATGCGCCGGCGTTCGTTGACGGGGAGGGCCAAAGCCGTAAGCCTCGCTGGCGTGTGTTCGGATCGCGTCCGGCCCGGGCGCTCGTCGTGCCGGTGAGCCTGACCGGTCTAGGCGCACGAGGGCCGGAAATCCAGAGTGCGTCGCACGCGTACGGACGGGAGAAGGGCAAGCCATGACGGGTACGGACCGCCTGCCGGAAATCCCGGCGGACACCCTCACCGACGCGCAGGCCAAGGCCGCGGAGGCGTTCAAGGCCGAGCGCGGGGTCCCGGTGTTCGGGCCGTTCGTGCCGCTGCTGCGCAGCCCCGAGCTGATGCTATGCGCCAGCCGCATGGGGCTGTACCTGCGCTACGGCAGTTCCCTGCCGCTGCGCATCAGCGAGTTCGTGATCCTGTTCGTCGCCCGGCTGTGGAATCAGCAGGTCGAATGGCAGATCCACCACCCGATCGCCCTCAAGGCCGGGGTCGCGCCGGAGACCGCGCAGGCGCTGGCCGAGGGCCGGCGTCCCGACACGATGAGCGAGGAAGAGACGCTCGCCTACGCGTTCTCGACCGAGCTGCAGCACAACCGTGCGGTGAGCGATGCCACCTACGCCAACCTGGTGGCACGGTTCGGCGAGCAGGGCGCGATCGATCTCACCGGCATCAACGGCTATTACGCGCTGCTCGCCATGACCATGAACGTCGGCCGCACGGCTTTGCCCGAGGCCGGAGCGTCGCCGCTGCCGCCGCTGGTGCGGTAGAGGCGGATTCGGGTCGGCGCGTGCCATCTGTCTGCCCGGAGTTTCGGAGCCGCTGCGCGGCGCGTTCCGTGCTGGGTCCCGGATCAGGTTCCGCTGCGCTCCACCTGTCCGGGAAAAGGCGGGATGCGCCACGCAGTGGCCCCGCCAACCCGTCTCTCACGATGTGGTACCGCGCCGTCGCTCCTGCGCCGCTTGTCGCGCCGGCCGCTTCGGTCTAACCGTCCCCTATCCCGTGGGCGCCCGAAGCGCGGCGCCCGCGCCAACCCCCGAAAAACCGACCGGACGCAGCCATGGTCGCCCATTCCCGCGCCGCCACGGCGCCGATGCCCGCGGATCCGGCGCTTGCCGGCGCCCGCATCCTCGTCGTCGAGGCGCGCTACTACGACGCCTTGGCGGACGAGCTGCTGGCCGGCGCCCTCGCGGTGATCGAGGCGTTCGCCGCGCACGCCACCGTGGTGACGGTGCCGGGCGCCCTGGAGATTCCCGCCGCGGTGGCGATCCTGGCGGACGACTACGATGCCGTGGTGGCGCTGGGCTGCGTGATCCGCGGCGAGACCGGGCATTACGACATCGTGGCTGGCGAGAGCGCCCGCGCCCTGATGGATCTCTCGGTCCAGCGCCGGCTGCCGCTCGGTAACGGCATCCTCACCGTCGAGACCGAGGCGCAGGCGCTGGAACGCGCCCGGGTCGCCGAGATGAACAAGGGCGGCGGCGCGGCCGAGGCGGCGCTGGGAGTGCTCGCCCTCAAGCGCGCGGCCGAGGCGGCGCGCCCGCGATAACGAGAACCGACATGACCGGGACCACCGAAACCAGGCCGGACGGCGCCGCCCAGGATACCCAGGAGGAGACCGCCCGCGCGATCAGCCCGCGCAGCGGCGCGCGCCTCTCCGTGGTGCAGGCGCTCTATGAGATGGACATCTCCGGCAAGGGCGTCCTCGACGCGCTCGCCGAGTTCGAGGCGTTCTGGATCGGCCAGGAGGTCGACGGGATCCTGCATCCCAAGGCCGAGACCGCCTTCTTCCGCGACCTGCTGCGCGGCACGGTCGAAGAGCAGCGGGCGATCGACCAGAAGCTCGACCAGGCGCTGGCCCAGGGCTGGCCGCTCCGGCGCATCGAGATCGTGCTGCGGGCGATCATGCGGGCGGGCGCCTACGAACTGATGTTCCGGCCCGACGTGCCGGCGCCGGCGGCGATCTCCGAATATGTCGACGTGGCCCACAGCTTCTACACCGCCGACGAGCCGGGCCTCGTCAACGCCGTGCTCGACCGGGTCGCCCGGGATGTCCGGCCGGGCGAGATGAGCGCGCCCAAGGGCGGCGGCAAGGTTCCCGGTAAGCCGGGCTCCGGGAAGCCGCCTGCCAAGAAAGCCTGAGTTATGGCCGGGCCGGGTCGCGCCTCCGAGGAGGGGCTGATCGCCCGCTACTTCGCCCCGCTGGCGGGACCGGGGGCGGACGGGCTCCGGGACGATGCCGCGACCCTGACCCCCACCCCCGGGCACGATCTCGTGGTCACCGCCGACGCGGTGGTGGCCGGGATCCACTACTTTCCCGACGATCCGCCGGCCTCGATCGCCCGCAAGGCGCTCGGGGTGAACCTGTCCGACATCGCCGCCAAGGGGGCGGTGCCGCGCGGTTTCCTGCTGACCCTGGCGCTGCCCGACGATTGGACCGAAGCGTGGCTCGCCGGTTTTTCCGAAGGGCTCGGCGCGGCGGCGGTCGAGGCGGGCTGCCCGCTGCTCGGCGGCGATACGGTACGCTCCGGCGGGCCGGCCTTGATCGGGGTCACGGCGTTCGGCGAGGTGCCGGGCGGCGGCATCGTTCGGCGCGGCACCGCGCGGGTCGGCGACCGGATCTGCGTCAGCGGCACGATCGGCGACGCGGCCCTCGGCCTGCGGCTGCGCCTGGAGCCGGAAGCGCCCTGGGCCGCCGCCCTCGACCGGGCGCAGCGGGCGGTGCTGGCCGACCGCTACCTGCATCCGCGCCCGCGCCTCGCCCTGGCTGATGGGATCCGCCGCCACGCCTCGGCGGCGATGGACGTGTCGGACGGGCTCGCCGGCGACCTCGCCAAGATGCTGGGCGGGGGCCGCAGCGCCCGGATCGCGGTCGAGACCGTGCCGCTCTCGGAGGCCGCCGCCCGGGCGCGCGCGGCGGAGCCCGGCCTGATCGAGCCGATCCTGACCGGCGGCGACGATTACGAAATCCTCTGCACCGTCGCCCCGGAGCGGCTCGACGTGCTCCGCGCCGAGGCGGCGGAAGCCGGCATCCCGCTCTCCGCCATCGGCACCGTCACCTCAGGCGACGGCCCGCCCGGCTTCGAAATGGGCGATGGCGCTGCGCGCGTGTTCGCGGCTGGGGCGTTCAGCCACTTCTGAAGCTGGGCCCGGGCTGGTCCGGCCCAGCACGATGTGGGTGACCCCCTCGGGCTGGCGGCCGATCTGGCGGCGGACCTCGTCCATCATGCCGGCCGCCACGATCGGCATCCACAGGGCCAGGTCGCCGGGCGTCAGCGCGGAGCGGCCGGTGACCGCTTCCTCCGGGCGGGGCGGGGTCGAGAAGGCCCGCTGCAGGATGTGCAGGAGGTCGCCCTGAGCCGCTTCCGGCTGGGCCGCGACCCGCTCGGCGATCAAAAAGTGCACCGCCCCCGTCAAGACCTCGATCGTCGCCGCCAGCTTGGCGACCTGGTCGCTGCTCATGTCCAGCCCCATCCGGTTATGCAACTGGAAGTAGAAGCGGCTATGGTTAACCGCGGGTTAAACGCCGCGTCCCCGCGAAGAATCCGGTCCCGTACGGGGCGCACGCTGCGAAGAAATGGCACCGCCGGACCGCGTCTCTTCGGCGTGTCTTCGCAGCGAGGCTTCGCCAGGATTTGGCGCAGTGCAGCATTCGCATCCCGCACCGCCGACGTCGTAAAACCGGGCGTTTGCGCTCACCGGCGAAGTTTGGCAACACATGTCGGGCCGATCACGCCATGGTCGGGCCGACTCTTATCCTTTGCTGAGACGCATCACTGTCGCCGAGCCGGTCTCCACGACGGCGGTGGTCGCGCCAAGACTGACCTTTGGGAAGGAATGCCCCGAATCGAGCGCCACGTCCCATGATCGTCGAAACACGGTCAAGCTCGACAAGAATCACAAGCCCCCGCCAGGCACGATAAGAACAAGGACGGTAGAGCATGATCCCCTTGGCTTTGATCATCGTGGGCGGGCTCTGTGCCGTCGCCTACGGCATCGTCACGATCCTCGATCTGATGCGACGGGATGCCGGCACCCAGCGCATGCAGGAGATCGCCGCCGCCATCGCGGAGGGCGCGCAGGCCTATCTGAAGCGGCAATACCTCACCATCGGCCTGGTCGGATTGGTGCTGTTCGTGCTGCTGGCGGTGTTCCTCGGGATCAAGGTCGCGGTCGGCTTCCTGATCGGGGCGGTCCTGTCGGGGGCGGCCGGGTTCATCGGCATGAACGTCTCGGTGCGGGCCAATGTCCGCACGGCCCAGGCGTCCTCGACCTCGCTGGGCGCCGGCCTCGACATGGCGTTCAAGTCCGGGGCGGTGACCGGCATGCTGGTCGCCGGCCTCGCGCTCCTGGGGGTCGCCTTCTACTACCTTTACCTCACCCGCGGCGCCGGGCTCGACCCGTCGAGCCGCGAGGTGATCGACGCGCTGGTGGCGCTCGGCTTCGGCGCCTCGCTGATCTCGATCTTCGCCCGGCTCGGCGGCGGCATCTTCACCAAGGGCGCCGATGTCGGCGGCGACCTCGTCGGCAAGGTCGAGGCCGGGATCCCGGAGGACGATCCCCGCAACCCGGCCACCATCGCCGACAACGTCGGCGACAATGTCGGCGATTGCGCCGGCATGGCGGCCGACCTGTTCGAGACTTACGCGGTGACCATCGTGGCGACCATGGTGCTGGCCGCGATCTTCTTCTCCGGCCCCACCGGCAGCGGCCGGGCGGTGCTCGAGCCGATGATGCTCTATCCGCTCGCCATCGGGGCGGCCTGCATCGTCACCTCGATCGCCGGCACCTACGCGGTGCGGCTCTCGGCCAACCAGTCGATCATGGGCGCCCTGTACAAGGGGCTGATCACCGCGGGCGTGCTGTCCGTGGTGGCGATCGCCATCGTCAACCTGACCCTGCTGGGCGGCTTCTCGACGGCGTTCACCACCTCGACCGGGGTGACCTTCACGTCGGGCGGCCTGTTCGGCTGCGCGGTGATCGGGCTCGCCATCACGGCGCTGATCGTGGTGATCACCGAGTATTACACCGGCACCAACTACCGCCCGGTGAAGTCGATCGCCGACGCCTCGGTGACCGGCCACGGCACCAACGTGATCCAGGGCCTGGCGATCTCGCTCGAATCGACCGCGCTTCCGGCCCTCGTGATCGTGGCCGGCATCATCAGCACCCATGCGCTGGCCGGCCTGTTCGGCATCGCCATCGCGGTCACCGCGATGCTGGCGCTGGCCGGCTTCATCGTGGCGCTGGACGCCTTCGGGCCGGTCACCGACAATGCCGGCGGCATCGCCGAGATGGCCGGCCTGCCCCCGGATGTCCGCAAGTCCACCGACGCGCTGGACGCCGTCGGCAACACCACCAAGGCGGTGACCAAGGGCTACGCGATCGGCTCGGCCGGCCTCGGCGCCCTGGTGCTGTTTGCCGCCTACACGTCGGACCTGAACTACTTCATCGCCAATGCCAGCCCGACGCAGTACCGGTTCTTCCAGGGCGTCAGCGTCGATTTCTCCCTGTCCAATCCGTACGTGGTGGTGGGGCTGCTGCTCGGCGGCCTGATCCCGTTCCTGTTCGCCGGCATCGCCATGACGGCGGTCGGCCGGGCGGCGGCTGCGGTCGTCGAGGAGGTCCGGCGCCAGTTCCGGGAGAAGCCCGGCATCATGCAGGGCACCGACCGGCCGGATTACGGCCGGGCGGTCGACATGCTGACCCGGGCGGCGATCAAGGAGATGATCGTCCCGTCGCTGCTGCCGGTGCTCTCGCCGATCGTGATCTTCTTCGTGATCCAGCTGATCGCGGGCAAGAGCCAGGCCTTCGCCACGGTGGGCGCGAGCCTGCTCGGCGTGATCCTCACGGGCCTCTACGTCGCGGTCTCGATGACCTCGGGCGGCGGCGCCTGGGACAACGCCAAGAAGTACATCGAGGACGGCCACCACGGCGGCAAGGGCTCCGACGCCCACAAGGCCGCAGTGACCGGCGACACGGTCGGCGACCCCTACAAGGACACGGCCGGCCCCGCGGTGAACCCGGCGATCAAGATCACCAACATCATCGCCCTGCTGCTGCTGGCGGTGCTGGCGCATTATTGAGGGGCGGGGCGGCGATCCTGCATGGGCCCAGACGCTTCATGCAGGATCGAACCGGCGCTCCGTCAGCCGACGCCCGACCGAGAGGCTGACCGCAATCGGCATGGCCGGGGGATGTCTGAGACGGGTGGATTTGCGACGGTCTGCTTCCGGTCGATGACCGAAGGAATCAGACATCGCCGTCGCACCCGTTCGCGACCCTTTGTGAACCCATAGACTAGCTCGGAAGCCGTTCAAGACGCCGACAGCACGTCGGGCAAACCCTTCAGGTCGTCCAACTTGGCGTGCGGCGGCCAGTCTGGGTTCAGCGGCTCGCCGACCCGGTCGATCCACACGGACCGGATGCCGAGTTCGTGGCAGA
>NZ_JAKSYK010000121.1:0-8856 GCF_022829425.1 Methylobacterium sp. J-072
TCTGCCACGAACTCGGCATCCGGTCCGTGTGGATCGACCGGGTCGGCGAGCCGCTGAACCCAGACTGGCCGCCGCACGCCAAGTTGGACGACCTGAAGGGTTTGCCCGACGTGCTGTCGGCGTCTTGAACGGCTTCCGAGCCAGTCTATGGGTTCACAAAGGGTCGCGAGCGGGTGCGACGGCGATGTCTGATTCCTTCGGTCATCGACCGGAAGCAGACCGTCGCAAATCCACCCCGAGCGGTCATTCGGCTTGCGACCCTACCTTGCCGTCCCGGATGCCATCAGCGCTTCCCCAAAGCGGTCATTCGTCAGCGGTCCGGCAACTTCGGTTCGGGGTGGCAAACGGACCTTGGCTTTTCAGACTGACGCGGACCTTCCGTCACAGGCAGCTTCTACGTGCCTTTTTCCAGCGGGTCCTTCAATAGCTCTATTGCTTCTTCCTTGGGCATTTCTACCTCTTTAGAAATAACAATTCGACGTGCAATCTCTTTCCCTACGCTTAGTAGAATCATTCGGCTCAATGTCTTCATCATTTCCGTGCCGTTATTCTCGATAATGGCATGTGCAGCTATGATTGCATCAGCGACTGCGCCCAAATCGGGGACGTGATCCATAGATCTTAAATCCGGCACTTAACAGAATTAGAATGTAAGACTTTTACATAGCTCGAACTCACTATAAGTTAGTAAAATTTTCCCCGTTACACAACCTGCTATGCAATGGTAAGGTGTATTTCTTTGCCCAGAAACTAGCATCTCACTTTGAGTATCTTCATGGACATGGCGACGCCCAAGGGCCTCGATACAGAACCGGATACCTCTAAAAGCGCAACGCTCACTCGGTTAGCGCAGGCGCTCGGCTGCTCCCCGGATCGTTTCATCGAACCGGCTCCAGCGGTAACGGCAAACGACACCTCGCAACTGATCCAAATGTGGCTTGCAATTAAAACTTCAGAGGGCCGAGAGGCGGTGTTCGCTTTCGTGCGCGAAGTTCTGCGTTCAGAGGCGCAGTAAAGTTACGGTGGTGTCGGCATCTGAATGCCGACGACCACACTCGTTGCGCCGCCTTATGCGGGCGATTGGGCACGCGCTGTCGATCGACGCGCTCGTTCTGCTCAAGTTTATTTCCGATTATGATCGACCCAGAAGCGGACCTTCGTAAAACCACCCATCCCAGTCGTAGGTCTCTGCCTCACCAGGGGGCCTGCAAGCGGACGTTCCCGGTTTCTGCAAATGGTCATACCTCGACGTCGTAAGCGGCGAGCTCGGGCAGCATCGCCTCGAGGACGAAATCGACGAACGCCGCCGGCACGTCGAGGTAGAACTCGCGATCAGAGTAGGCACCGACATGAGCTGGCAGCCCCCGCGCTGTGAACCACGAGGCCAGCCGGGCGAGGTCGGCTTCCGGTGTGTCACTGAGGAATGAGATCTGCGAGCGCTCTCGGTCATGATCTCGGTGCCCGGTGTCGCTAAGGCTGAGCTGAAGGTCGACGTTGGCCCCGGGTTGCCGCAACCACACGGCGCGTTCGGTGCGCCGCAGCTCCACAAACCCCAGCTGCTGGACGAACATGTCCACGACGGTCTGGAAATGAGCCGGGTTCACCCGGTTGGCGACGTGGTTGAATCGCAAGACCCGACTCCGTCCCGTCCCGGTGGGCAACGGCATAGAGGACGGGTCTGAAGGCGTCGAGGGACTGGTTGACGGGGTTGGGGCCGAGGCACAGCTGCCCCAAGCACCTACACTATCGCGTCGCCTTAGCTGAGCTTAGCCATATGCGTCATATCGATCATGATGAGACTTTAAGGCAGGCAAACACTAAAATCCTCGTTGACGCCTTCTCCAGCCCGGTTGAGCCGTTCGGAGGCGGGCTTGAGGGCATCAAGGGCTGCTCGAAGGGGTTGGGCAATTTGTACCTGGGCGCCGACGCCTAAACCCCCTACTCACCCTCGCAAAAGCCCGTGCATCGCGTGCATCCCGTGCAGGGCCTGATCAACGCCGCTTTCGTCCCGCCGGCAGGGGTGACGGTGCGGTCTTATCGCACGCCGGCACTGCCAGCAGATCGAGGATGTCGACCGCCAAAGCCGTCGCCAAGCGATCGAGCAGATCCACGCTCGGGTTGAACTCGCGCCGCTCGATGCCGCTCACGTAGGTGCGGTCCACGCCGGCATCGACCGCCAGACTTTCCTGGGGGATGCCGCGCTCAACCCGCAGCCGCCGCAGGTTCCAGGCAACGCGCGCTCGGCCTCGCCCGCCGCGCCGACACGCAGGAAGGGCTGATCCACGTCGTCATGATGCGAGCCGCCATCGGGCTGGAGATCGTCGCCACCCTGCCGGACGACGACAAGGGCCGCGCCGTTGCCGACTTCACCGGCCCGGCGGTCCTGCGTGCCGCTGGGTTGGCTGAGACCGAATTCGCCGCCCGCCCGGAGGCCTGCTGATATCCGACCCCGACCGTAGCCCCATCCCAGCCACTCAGACGAAGTGCGGTGGCAGGACATTTGCCACCTTTCGGAGCCGATCAGCCGAGGTTCAAGCCATGCACTACGTTATTCATGGGCGATCCGAGGAAACCGCTCCGACTGTCTTGCTGTCGGCCGGGCTCGGCGGCTTGGGCATCTACTGGAAGCCTCAACTTGACGCTTTAGGCGAACAGTACCGTGTCTTGGTCTATGATCACCGCGGAACTGGCGCGAACTGGGAAGAGCTCCCTGCCGAATATACGATCGCCGATATGGCTGATGACGTGCTCGACGTCCTGGATCGAGCAGGCGTGCAACGTTGCCACTTCGTTGGCCACGCGCTCGGTGGCCTGGTCGGCATCGATCTCGCCCTGCGTGCAGCGGGACGCCTGTCGAGTTTGGTCCTCGTCAACGCCTGGGCGAAGGTCGACACCCACACCCGGCGTTGCTTCGATGCCCGTACCGCGCTGCTGAAACACGGAGGTCCCGAAGCTTACCTCCGGGCCCAGCCGATCTTCCTGTACCCCGCCCCGTGGCTCTCGCGGCATGCAGAGCGGGTGGCACGGGAGGAAGTCGAAGGCGTTCGGCATTTCCAGGGGAGCCACAATCTGCATGCCCGCCTCGGGGCACTCCTCGCGTTCGATGCCGAGGGGCGACTGGGCGACATCCAGGTGCCGACGCTGGTCGCTGCTTCGCGCGACGATGTGCTGGTCCCGTACACGCGCTCGGAAGATCTCGCTCGCGCCATCCCGGCCTCGCGCTTGGCGCTCGCTGCCGAAGGCGGGCACGCCCATTCAGCCACAGATCCTGATCGGTTCAACGCCGATCTGATCGGCTTCTTCAGTGAGGCAACCCATGCCCGCCACCCCCATTGAGGCGGCCGCCGACGCCCTGTTGCGCATCGTCGTGACGGGCGAGCGGGAGCGCAGTGCCGCCGCCAACTCCAGCTGGGCCAAGGGCAGGCCGTGGATTGACACCATGGCTCCGGCGGCCGCGGATACCCTCGACGTCGCCGGCCTCGCTGCGGATCCAATCGGCACCGCTTGCCGGGCCGAACTGCGCCGCATCGGCCACGCCCTGCACGCTGCCAACTCGGGCGAGGACTTCGTCGCCCTGTCTGTCGAGATCGCGGAAACGGACCCGACACACGCGGGCTAGCGGGCAATGGTTCTTGAGATGGCTTGGCACGGGGTCGGAGGGCGCCCGTCGTGACCGGCCTACACCAGCCAGTTTAGCCCTTGGCGCCTGGCCTCTATCAGCCAGGTAGGACGCCGGTCTGATCCCTCACGCGAAGTGTGAAGGCAGGCTCAGCGCCTGGGCGTAGCTCATCAGCGCGAAAGCTCCGCCGATCAGCGTGGCAGTTATGGTGATGCGGTTCGTCCAGGTCATCGTCGGCTCCATCGGGTTCGCGACTGTCGTCGCCGTGTGATCCCGATGTATGCCCAAGATTTCCGGCCTGACGTGTTCCAGGACACCTATGGTGCGATTGATCTTCCGAGCTTTCCCAGAACCCCCAGTCCGCATTCAGATCGTCTCGTAGGCGAACAGGATCGCGATCATCGACAGGCTGGCCAACCCAAGGACGAAGCAGATGTCGGCACATCGCTCCAGACGGACCGCCAGCTCGTTCTCAGCCGTCAGGCGGATCGACAGGTAGGAAGTAACCGCACTGACCAGGAACAGGATTGCGGTCAGGGCGGCATACTCGTCGACGTGGCTCGGTCCGATCCGGGCTTCGAGGAGTTTCACCAGGCCGATCAGCGTGGTGCACACGCCGACCATCGTGCCCGCGTTCGGCAGGATGTGGCGCGATAGCCCGTCCCCTTCCGACCTAGATGCTCTTCGCCGTTCGATCATCCGGCCCGCTCCCGCGTCCGTGCGCAGGCTGCCTTCTACTGCACCCAGCGTTCTGCGCCTGCCGCCTGCATACCCAGGCGATTTGGTGATTGGCACTCCTGTTGCTGACGGCCTGTCGCAAGGATCTTGGCGTGCCTCGCGGAGCAGTGCTGTGAAGAAGCTACCTCCCGACGTCGGGCCAAAGCACCCGCAGGCTGTCGTCCTGTTCGGCGCCACCGGGGATCTCGCTCAACGCAAGCTCCTGCCCGGGCTATTTCATCTGGTCAGCGCAGGCTTCATTCCGGCCTGTCGTATCATCGGTGTCTCCCTGGACGACCTTGATGCCGATGGCTTCCGGACCGCGGCACGCGGAGCTCTGGATCGGTTTGCCACGCGCCGCGTCGGCGACGAAGCTTGGGCGGCGTTCTCAGACATCCTCGATTACGTGCCGATCTCGGCGGGGCCGGCGGCGCTGCGCGAGGCAGTGGATCGGGCACGGGATACGCTTGGGGTCGAGACTCGCCTCCTGCACTATCTCAGTGTGCCGCCGGCCGCAGCCCTCTCGGCGGTCAAGATGCTCTCGGACGCCGATCTCGCTGAGGGCTCGCGGGTCGTGATGGAAAAGCCGTTCGGAGTCGATCTGGAGAGCGCTGTCGATCTGAACGCTCGCCTGCACGCGGTGTTCGACGAGGCCCAGATCTTCCGTATCGACCACTTTCTCGGCAAGGAGCCGGCCCAGAACATCCTAGCGTTTCGCTTCGCCAATGGCCTGTTCGAACCGATCTGGAACCGCAACTTCATCGACCACGTACAGATCGACGTTCCGGAGACTCTGGGCCTGGGCAACCGCTCGGCCTTCTACGAGGCCACCGGAGCTTACCGTGACATGGTGGTGACCCACCTGTTTCAGATCCTGGGCTTCATGGCCATGGAAGCTCCGACGTCCCTTGAGCCGGCACCAATCTCCGAGGAGAAGAATAAGGTTTTCCGCTCGATGCTGCCCCTGGACCCGCGGGATGTGGTCCGGGGCCAGTACAGCGGCTACCGCTCGGAGCCCGGCGTCGACCCGGAGTCCGACACCGAAACCTTGATTGCCCTCAAGTGCCAGATCGACAACTGGCGGTGGGCCGGCGTGCCGTTCTACCTGCGCACCGGTAAGCGGATGGCGGAAGGTCAGCGGATCATCTCGATCGCCTTCCGCGAGCCGCCTAAGAGCATGTTCCCGGCAAACTCCGGCGTCGGGGCGCAGGGGCCGGATCACCTCACCTTCGACCTCGCCGACGCCGCGAAGATGTCCTTGTCGTTCTACGGCAAGCGGCCGGGACCAGGGATGCGGCTCGACAAGCAGAGCCTGCAGTTCTCGATGCGTGACACCGGATTGGCCGGCGATGTCTTGGAGGCCTACGAGCGCTTGATCCTCGATGCAATGCGCGGTGATCGCACGCTGTTCACCACTGCGGAGGGTATCGAGCGCCTGTGGGAGGTCTCGGTCCCACTCCTTGAAGCTCCGCCGCCTGTACGGCTGTACGAGCCGGGTTCGTGGGGGCCGAAGTCGATCCACCAACTCGTGGCGCCTTACGCGTGGCGCTTACCGTTTGAGCGGGCGTGGCGGGATACGGTCCCTGCCGATGGATGAGCGTCCGCATTACCCAACGCTCGGGATGGACCGTGAAGGGGCTGCTGCCGACGAGCGTGCAGGCCAGCCGAGGCACCGGGGTCATCGTCTGGCAGCGGGGCCCTGTTACTCTGCTTCGCGGCTGCGGGCGTATGGCATCACTGGCATGAGGCAGATCGCTTCGGGTCAGCCGCGGCACCTTGCAGAGGGGGGCCATGTCAGTACTCATCGGCGCGCATGATGGTCAGCACGCGGGTCGTCACCGCGGGGTCGGTTGGGTCCGGCGAATGACCGAGCAGCGCCCGGTCGTAGGCGTCGATCTTCCAGAAGAACCGCTGGCCGCTGACCTCGACCGCACCGAAATCGTGCTCGCCGTGAGGATCGTTATCGACGTCGAAGTGATCGAAGCGGCGCACGGCCAGCAACAGGGCGATGCGGTCGGCCTCGCGCAGATCGACCACCCCCGGGGTTTCAACGACCTGCCCTCCGGCGAAGCTGCGCCGGAATGCATCGTTCAGGGCCCGCACCCGCGCGACGGGGTCAGCCGCCGCGGGGTTCGACCCAGCGTTATGGATCCGGATGTTCATAACCGATCCCCCTCAGGCCGCTTCGATCGTGGCGGTGTTGGGGTGCAGCAGGGCCATGTGCTCGCGCCGGCGCACGAGGAGGGGCAGGTCCGGCCAGTCGCGCCAGCGCAGGGTGTAGATCCCGCCGGTCTTCGCCTCGATCACCTCGGCCTCGTACCAGCCGTCCTGCTCCCCTTCAGAGATCAGCACGAGGCTGCCGATTGCGACGCCGGCCCAGCTCCGCGGATATCGGGCTTCGCCGGTTGAGATTGCCGTGGAGGTTTGGTCGCCTACATCGCCCGTCGCCGTAGCAGTCCCGTGCGCGACCGTTTCGCCTGCCGCGGTTGCCGTAGCCCCGACCTGCCCAGCCAAGGCGCTAAGGCGATCGTACACGCCCTTCTTGACCAACGGCACGAAGGCCCGACCAGAGGCGAACACGCGGCCAGACGGCAACTCCGCCGCAAGGGTTCGATGCGCCTCGGTACTGAGCGGAAGGGTCCGCATGTTCATCACCCCGGCGGCCTTTGTCGCAAGGGCGGTATCCGGCTCGGCGAACCACGAGGCGTGCGGTTTCCCGTCCTTATCGGCGCCGAAGACGATCAGCGCGGGTGTAGGTTTGGCAGCCGAAGTTTCAGTGTTGGCTTCGGTGCCCTTCGCGGGGTCGGGATTCTGAGCCTGCTCTTGGGCCTTGGTGACGATCGCGATCATGGCAAGCTCCTGAAAAACGAAAGGGGCCCCGGATGGGACCCCTTGCTCGTTGTGGATGGGTAGGTGAGGCTCGATGCAGACCGTGACCGCTGTTGGCGATGTGGTGGCTTTCGAGTGGGCTGCGGTCGAATCATCATGGCCTCAGGTTTGGGCAGCTTCGCGTCGCCCGCCACAACTCATATAGGAATTTAGTCTTGTTGTCAACCTGTTCAGCAGGGTTGCGTGTTCGCCTGTCAGTTCTGGTGACGGTCGCAGACCTCGAAAGCTGGGCACTGCCGCTGCTGACAGCCGAGCCGATCGTCGCTGCGATTGCCGTTGCAGATGTCCCAGCCAGCCTCCGCGCAGAAACCCCACAGTGCTGCTTGAACAAAACGCGGGAAGGTCGCTGGGAAATCTGGGTTGTAGGCTCGGGCATCGATTCGGCAGGCCAAGCCTTCGATGATGTCCGCACAGCCGCCAGGCGCGGTACAAGCCGGCCCGAAGGCGTGTTCGGCGTCGAAGCGCGCCAAGGTGCCGGTCCGACGCAGGAAGTTATGGACCAACGAGTCGACGGCGATCATCCACGATCCAGCTGTAACCCAGCGTTCCCGGTTCGGGTCGGCGCCAAGCAGAAGGTCAGCCAGCATCATCGCCCAGAGCTTCGGTCCAATGCCGTAGGTCTCGCAGAGGGGACTGAGAACGGCCTCCCGCATGCGCGGACCACGCTCGGGTGCCCCAGAGCCGGGATCGGCCTCGGCGAGCCGTTTATCGATCCAGCCGACGAAGTCGCCGTCGCAGACATCGCGAATGAAGAGGGCGAGGCTGTAGGCGGCTTGGTTCAGCGATCCTTTTCTCAGCCTCGGGAGGGGTAAGGTGCAGGCGTCGATGTGAGCCGGTTCGGCGCAGGTCCGGTCGACCCTGCGATATCCGCACGCCTCAAAATGCCAGTAGCTCGTAAGGCGCGTGCACCTCTGAGGTACCGATAAAGCCGCCTGAATTTCGGCGTTTGTCACCCCGCCATGCTGCTCGGCGTAGCGGGATGCGATCTGATCGGAGATACCCTGAAGCGGCACGAGGCTCATCATCCAGTCGAAGATCGGAGCGCTGTCGTAAGTCGCGACCGCATGCGAAACACCGTTTGATTTTTGATGGTCCTCTAGGTGATTTAGAAAGGTAACCGGAGCGAGGGCAAGCGCAGGTTCAACCACGCGATAAAGATGATCCCATGGATCCGTGCTAGATTGATTTGCATCGCTATAAATTAGCTTCATGCCGGCGACTTTATCAATTGCCGCAATAAGCCTGTCAAACAACTTCTAATTTATAGTCGTTTTTGCCGGCGCAATGGCCGATCGGAAACTTGAATCAAATTCTGGCAGGCGATCACCGCGAAAGTTTTTGATGGCAGGCGGTGCGGTGCCGAATGACCGGTTATGGCCGATTTCGTTGAAAAACTCGTTTGCGGCCGAGATCGGAGAGGGGCGGGATGAGCTCTCGCCCTCGAGCTGGGTGTCGCCAGCCGGTCAGGCCGGGCTCGGCTGCGGGATCGAGAGGAGCTTTGCGAGCTTCCTCAGGTTCTGAGCGGCGGCTGCGAGGTGGAACTCGTCTCTTGCTTCGTTCGGCCCTCGCAGCCGGAGGCGGTCCAGCTTCAGGATACGCTTGAGGTGGGCAAACAGCATCTCAACCTTCTT